>JAPONS010000009.1 GCA_026713825.1 Chloroflexota bacterium
ACTGCAGTGGCCGTCCCCACGCACGTGGGGGTGAACCGAGGAGCCAGAGCACGGCAGCGAAGAACACGGCGCCGTCCCCACGCACGTGGGGGTGAACCGATGGTGGGGTTGCACCCATCGAACACAGGAAAGCCGTCCCCACGCACGTGGGGGTGAACCGAAGTATGACCAGGCGAAACAAACACTTCACACGCCGTCCCCACGCACGTGGGGGTGAACCGCGTTCGCTGCCTGTCACGCATGCCGCAACACTCGCCGTCCCCACGCACGTGGGGGTGAACCGATGACAGGATGGCGATGGCGAGGTTGGTGCAGGCCGTCCCCACGCACGTGGGGGTGAACCGGACAGCCAGTAGTTACTCGCTACACGACGGCCGCCGTCCCCACGCACGTGGGGGTGAACCGATCAGCCTGGAGCGATGGCTCGAAGAGCTGGAGCCGTCCCCACGCACGTGGGGGTGAACCGAAGGGGGCAGGGGCATGAGGATATACCACCCGGCCGTCCCCACGCACGTGGGGGTGAACCGGTCGGCTTCTTCGCGTCGGCAAAGTACCAGGAGCCGTCCCCACGCACGTGGGGGTGAACCGGCAGAGGGCGTTGAGGAGATATGGGTCAAGGAGCCGTCCCCACGCACGTGGGGGTGAACCGACCCGTGCCCCCGCTCTCTTCAACAATCCGCAGCCGTCCCCACGCACGTGGGGGTGAACCGAGGACCTGCTGCGGAAGAACGCAGCAAGCGAGCGCCGTCCCCACGCACGTGGGGGTGAACCGGAAGGCGGGCCGTTTGCTCTCTACTATCAAGAGCCGTCCCCACGCACGTGGGGGTGAACCGCTCCGTAACGTCCATGCCGAGCTTTCCATTTCGCCGTCCCCACGCACGTGGGGGTGAACCGTTCAGCCGGTCGGGCGAGGTAGCGATAATCGAGCCGTCCCCACGCACGTGGGGGTGAACCGACGTCCACTGCGCCCCCGTTCATCCCGATATCGCCGTCCCCACGCACGTGGGGGTGAACCGTAGCTGGTCTCGCTCGGCTTCGCTAAGGTGACGCCGTCCCCACGCACGTGGGGGTGAACCGACAGTCGAGGACTTGTCGGAAACGCCCGCCGTGCCGTCCCCACGCACGTGGGGGTGAACCGCTAAGGCCATCTTCAAGCCGAGAGGCCGACCCGCCGTCCCCACGCACGTGGGGGTGAACCGGTATGGTGGATGCCGCCGGACCCGGGAGACGCGCCGTCCCCACGCACGTGGGGGTGAACCGAACGATTGGGATAACATGGCTTACGGGTTCAAGCCGTCCCCACGCACGTGGGGGTGAACCGCATCCCTCGGTAGAGAAACGCCATCTGCTCAAGCCGTCCCCACGCACGTGGGGGTGAACCGGTCATTGACTATCGTGGTTTGCCACACACATAGCCGTCCCCACGCACGTGGGGGTGAACCGAAGTCTGCCGCTGCTGTGAAAGCGGCAGAGACGCCGTCCCCACGCACGTGGGGGTGAACCGTATTCCCGCGACGCGACGACGTACACCCCCCAGCCGTCCCCACGCACGTGGGGGTGAACCGTATCGGGCCGTGGTAGACGCGGGGCTAAAGGAGCCGTCCCCACGCACGTGGGGGTGAACCGTCGCACGTCCCGGCGATCATGCGCACGGGGTCGCGGTCCCCACGCACGTGGGGGTGAACCGTATAAATCAGGTGTATCTCTATGTATGCCAACGCCGTCCCCACGCACGTGGGGGTGAACCCGGCAGACAAAGGCAGCCCCTGGGCAGTGGACAGCCGTCCCCACGCACGTGGGGGTGAACCGTGTCTGGTCGTTCGGCATGTTCGTCTCCTGTAGCCGTCCCCACGCACGTGGGGGTGAACCGGCGAGCGGTACGGCTGGTTACATGGCGCTCGCGCCGTCCCCACGCACGTGGGGGTGAACCGTGGACCCGGCGATGGCGAGGGACGACGACGCCGCCGTCCCCACGCACGTGGGGGTGAACCGTCGAAGAACGCACTCTGCGGATACGCGCCGAAGCCGTCCCCACGCACGTGGGGGTGAACCGTAGGGGTCGAGCACCCGCGCGTCGATCTTGGCGCCGTCCCCACGCACGTGGGGGTGAACCGCATTTCGCCAGGACGCGCTCGTTCTTGCCCTCGCCGTCCCCACGCACGTGGGGATGAACCGACCGTGTTCTCGATGACCCCGCCCAGGCCATCAGCCGTCCGCACGCGTCCGCCGGGTATCTTGGGCCTGGCGGGCATCAGTCCGTCCCAGCCGCTCTTCAGCATCCAGCAACTCGGCCAGTGAAGGACCCCTGAACTCCCTTGGGCTCAGCGCGCTTGGCGTGATGCTTCCCCACCGATGCACTCGACTCTTATCGTCTGCAGATGCTTCTACCTCCGTCCCCTCACGACCCGCTTCTAAGACCGACAGCCTCTGCTCGATCAGCCGCCGCTGTACGGTGTAGTACTTACGCACCCCATCCAGCGACATCCTCAATCTCTTGAGACCGGCCGGGAGGGTCTCCCTCATATCCTTCAGTCGCCCCTCCGCCTTACTGAGCCGACCGTCAAGTCTGTTCATTTCCTTGAGGCCGTCCCGGAGTTCCTCCTTCAATTCCTTGAGCTGAGCCTCCAGCTTGTCGCTGCGCTCCCGCTGCCTGTCGGCTGCGGAGCCGATCCCATGCTGAAGCGCTCTTTGTAAGCTGTCGCGCACCCGGCGTGTCAGCTGTCCCGACTGCACGCTGGAATTCACCGTCCTGGGGTCGATCTCCAGCACCCGCGCCGTACCGCCAATGCCCCGCAGCCGCACAAGCTCCAGGAGCAGCGCCATGAGCCGCAGGTGGTGCAGGTCCATGACGGCGCCACTGACCTTGATGTCTCGCCTTTTCTGCTTCAACTGATTCCTCCTCTCTGACTAAACCGTCCGCAAGCACGATGTCATTGTCCCTGCATGGCATGAACCCTGCGGCCGGAACTGCGCTGGCCGCCCGGTCCGGCTATTTCCACAGGAGTCGGAAGGTCAGCTTGTTCAGAAGCTCACGTTTCTTCAGCACCCTCCGCGTGTCGGAGAGCGCTGTCCGGCGATGGGTGACCTGCCCGTTGCGGTCGAAGCCACGCAGCGGAAACGTCGCCGGGGGAAGCGTCAGCCCGTGCTCCTCCAGGAGCGTCAACTCCAAGGCCAGGAACCGCTTCTCGGTGCGCAGCCAGGACAGGCTCTTTCCCTCGTCGGGATGGACGGCCTTCAGGTCCCGCCACTGGACGATCAGCGGCCAGACCTCTCCGAACACCTCCTCGTCGTCTGGGGCGGGCTCCAACGTCACGAGGTCGGGGAACTCCCGCCTGAGCATTGACCCCTTCCTGGACTGCGTGCCGGCGCCGTTCCCCTCCGCCTCGCCCCCGGCGTTCCCCGCCGTCCCGTGCTCCGCCAGTGTCTTCTCCAGCTTGAGCAGACCTTGGGCCACCTCCTCACGCACGGCTCGGATTGCGTCCTCCCATGCCCTTCGACCAACCCGACACTCCTTGCCCTGTTCCTCCACCTTGCCCTCCAGCTCTCGCAGGCGGTCCTCCATCTCGTCGTTGCGGTCCCGTTGCTCGGCTGCTGCGGACCCCACGCCATACTGAAGCGCCCTGTCCAACGCCGCCCGCATGCGCCTCGACAGCACCCCCTCGTCCAGGCCGGTGTCCAGCGTCCTGCGGTCCACCCCCAAGAGCTCGGCCGCCTTCTTGCGTCCGTGGTCCCGCTCCAGCTCTTGCAGCAGCGCCATGAGCCTCAGGTTGTGCATGTCGGCCACCTCCCTGCTGCCTTCGATGACCGGTCTTCTCTGTTTCATTCGGTGACTCCTCTCTGCAATCTGTCCAAAAGCGTGCTTCTCTTTGACGAAGCAAGACCTCGCCGGGATGGCTATGGCCCACAACACCTGTAGGGGGCTTTTCCCGCCACGCCGGATTGCCCGATTACCGCACTAGCGTCGCCGCCAGCCAAGCTCCCGTCCGGTTCGCTCTCGGTCTGCTGCCAACTCCTCAGTGGGCTCATTCTGCCGCCCCACACCCTCCGCAACCTCACTCACATGGGTCGCATCGTCGGCGTCGGACTCTGCCTCCGGTTCCTTCGGCTGCGCCTCCTCCAACGCCTCCACCCGCAAGGCAAGTCGGTCGACAAGCCCGTAGATTTCGTCCACGGACTCGACGAGACCACCGACCTGCGACTCAATCCGATCCAGCGGCATGACGTCCTGCGCAACGGGATCATCAAGGTTGGCCAGGAGCGTCTGGACTGCGTGATTCATCCTGCTCGTCAGCCGCTCCCGGCGTAGCGCCAGGGCCACCGTCTTCCGGTTCACTCCGAGGACCTCCGCCGTTCGGCGTTGCCCCTCCCGCCTCACTAGCCACTCCACGGCCCACTTGAAGTCGGGCTGCCCGGACCTCACCTCGGACTGTGGACTGCCGTCGCTCTCCACCATCTTGCTTGCCATCTCATACCTCCTGTAGGGGGTGGCCCCATTTTGTAATCGGGACCTCTTTTCCACCGGACTGGGGCCTTAACTCAAAGTGTTCACAGAACCTGGCCGATACACCCCAAAATCCGTCCATTTGCCTAGCTAATTGGCCCAGAAAGTCCGCTTCTACCCAAAGTCTCTTTTCCCTGTACAGCCCCCTGCCTGTGGTTCGCCGCGAAACAGATGGGCCGAACTGGGCCGCAGTTCCTTCAGCAAAGTCCCTTGAGAATGATCCTTATGCGATGGATTGGTCCCGTCCTGGACGGCTGAGAGGCCCTTGCGCGCCGCCTCATGCAGGCCCCGCGCCGTCCACCAGCCGCCGCCTCTCCAGGAGCTCGGACCCGGTTACTGAAATACCACAAAGGAGGCCCCATACAAACTGCCTGAAAGGGGGTACACAAATGTCGCCCCTTCCAGGCAGTTTCTTACCGCGTTCAGACGGCCCAGACTCTTGGTGAGGACCAATTCTCGCCGTCGCATTCGCCAGCGATATGCCAAGAGCTGCTCGTGATGCAAACGACATTCTGGGGAGCCTGACCCGAAGTCACGCCGGCGCTTCATTCGGGGGGCACGAGGCCGAGGCAACTGCAACCAGACGATATGGAAGACACGAAGAAGCAGAAGAGACGAGGGAGGCACGAAGGGGACGCCTCCGAGTTCGGCGTAGTCAGGGTCTTCTCCAAGCCCGCCCCTGACGCCGAGGATAGGCTGCGTCGCCTCTTCACGTTGCTGCTCGGATCCTCAGCCGGTGACGGTCAGACGGAGTCCGAGAAGGACCTGCCCCCGGACGGCCAGCGCAACGGCGACCACGTGGAGGCGGAATCCTAATGCCGTCCGAGCGGACTCCCAACCGTCAACAGCTTCAGCGGCAGCGTTCGGCCCTCAGCCAGAACGTTCCGTACCAGGCCGTCTTCGGAGACGTGTCGAAGATCATCGACGCGGCCAGGGAGTCGGCCGCCCGCTCGGTGAACGCCGCCATGACCGCCGCCTATTGGCTCATTGGGCGGCGCATCGTCGAGTTCGAGCAGTCGGGAGAAGAGCGGGCCGAGTACGGATCGGCGCTCATCGAGAGGCTGGCTGAGGACCTGACCGTGCAGTTCGGTCGGGGCTTCTCACTTCGGAACATCTACAACATGCGCCTGTTCTATCTAGACCATCCGACCGACCGAATTCTCCAGACACCGTCTGCAAAATTGGCTGCGCTTCCTCGACGGCAGATTCGCCAGGCGTCGTCTGGCATTTCCGAAGCCACCTCCGTCGAGGTGGGTTTCGACGACCTTCTGATCGCCTTTCCTTTGCCCTGGTCAGCCTACGTGCGTCTCCTGTCCGTCAGGGACAAGCACGCCCGCGAGTTCTACGAGACGGAGGCGCTGAAGGGAGGATGGTCGGTCCGTCAGCTAGACCGGCAGATCGGCTCCCAGTTCTACGAGCGCACAGCCCTCTCGAAGAACAAGGCCGCCATGCTGACCAGCGGACAGGAGCAGCGTCCCCAAGACCTCGCAGTGCCCCAGGAGCAGATTAAGGACCCTTTCGTCCTGGAGTTCCTCGATCTCAAGGACGAGTACTCCGAGGGCGACCTGGAAGACGCGCTGATACGCCACCTGGAGACCTTCCTCATGGAGCTGGGAGACGACTTCTGCTTCATGGGCAGGCAGAGGAGGCTGCGCATCGGCAACAGGTGGTACCGGGTGGACCTGCTGTTCTATCACCGGGGCCTGCGATGTCTCGTGGTCATCGACCTGAAGATCGGGGCGTTTAGCCACGCAGACGCCGGGCAGATGCACCTCTACCTGAACTACGCGCGGGAGCACTGGGTGCGCGAGGACGAGAACCCGCCCGTCGGCCTTATCCTCTGCTCCGAGAAGGACGAGTCGTTGGCGCGGTACGCCCTCGATGGTCTGCCGAACAACGTGATGGCGGGGGAGTACCGGATCACCCTGCCCGATGAGAAGCTGCTGGCCACTGAGCTTGACCGGACAAGGCAGGCGATGGAGTTGCGTGGAGCACCCTCAGAGAACGACCAGGAGGAGTGATCAGAAGCGCCTCGGGGAGTGGAGACGCGCTTTGACTCCCCTCTGTCCAACGAGGTAAAATGGAGGGCAGCAAGAAGTTGACCCGGCGGTGCGCTAACACCCCGGGCCGTGGCGCCACCTGCGGGAACAGGTGATGCGAATAGATTGTACTACTCGCAGACCCGCTCCCGACAGGAGGCGGGTCTTCTTCATTTTGAGGAATCCGAAAGGAGGCAGACATGGCGATGAGAACTACCGATAGGAAGAATGTAACGAAACGGGCGGCCATCTACGCCCGCGTCTCTGACAAGAGCCAGGACACGGAGGACAAGACCTCCATCTCCGAGCAGATCAGCGACATGGAGGCCCACTGTGAGCGGAAGGGGCTGACCATCACCGCCCGGTACCAAGAGGTTGGCAGGGGATGGTCGAAGAATCGCCCGGAGTTCCAGAGGATGCTGGCCGACGCAAAGCGAGGACGCTTCGACACCATCGTCTGCTGGAAGTCCGACCGGCTCAGCAGGGGCATGTACCCCGCAGCCGCTCTCATGGAGGTCGTCGAGGCGTACCAGATAGAGCTGGAGGCCGTCCTGGACGCCATCGACATGAAGACCTTTGGCCTCATGGCGGCCATAGGCAAGATCGAGCTGGACAACTTCCGTGAGAGGGCGTCGATGGGCAAGCGCGGTTCGGCCAAGCAGGGCCGCATCCCGGTCAATAACGTCCCCTTCGGGTACAGGCTTGGAGAGGGCCGCAGGCCGGAGATTGTGGAGTCAGAGGCCGAGGTCGTCCGGCAGGTCTTCCGCATGTATGTCCGCGAGGACATGGGAGCTCCGGCCATCGCCAAGCAACTGACCGCCGAGGGCGTCCCCACACCCAGAGACGTCGGTCGATGGTACGACCGCACCGTCACCCGCATCCTGGGCCTTGAAGCCTATAAGGGCACCTGGTTCTTCGGCAAGCGCCGCCACGTCGCCACAGAGCACGGTATGAGGAGATACGACCGGCCCGAGGACGAGTGGGTGGAGGTGCCCTTCCCGGCTGTGGTGGACGAGGAGATATGGGACCTGGCCCAGGAGGTCAAGAAGCAGCGGCTGACCCGCTCGGGCCGCAACACCAAGCTCTTCTATCTCTTGCAACACCTGGTCAGGTGCGCCGAGTGCGGGTACCTCATGGGTTGCAGGGGGACGAGACGCCAGACTTCCAGGCGCAACGGCAAGCACTACATCTACGATCTGGACACCCCCAGACGCTACTACAGGTGCTACGGGATGGAGAACGAGGGTGTGCAGTGTCGGGAGCGCCCCAACATCAAGGCTGAGCGGCTAGAGGCGCTGGTCTGGGGCGAGGTTAAGAAGGTGCTGGAGAACCCGGGCCTGATCGTCGGCGGCATCGAGGCCATGGACTCCCGGGCAGACAACGGCGAAATGGTCGAGGAAATCGCTCTCGCCGAGCGGGAGCTGCAAAAGGTCCAGATGGAGGAGGACCGGGCCATCAGGCTCTACGTGTCGGGGAAGATCACCGAGAAGCAGCTCGACCGCCAGCGCAAGTTCATCACCGAGCGTCTGGAGACGCTCAGATTGAAGCTGGACGACTACCGGGCCAGGGAGATGGCCGAAGCGGAGAAGCGGGCGTTGGGCGAGCACATCGTCGAGTGGGCGCACCGGATTCGCGGCAGGCTGGACGACCTGAGCGACAAGGAGCGCAGGGAGGTCCTACGGCTCATCCTAGACGGGGCGACCATCGACGGGAACAACAACGTTGACCTCACCCTGTCCATCCCGACCGAGGATGTCGTGTCGATTGCAGGACAAGAAACTCGATCTCATCCCAGACGATGGTCGGGAAGTCGATGAGGTCCAGGCCCGTCTGCACCAGCCGGGGGTGGCAGACCAGCACGTCGATGCCCTGCTTGACCTTCTCGGCGACCCACGCCTCCCGCTTGTCGGGGGCCACGGCGTCGGCCTTCATCACCGCCACCCGGAAGCCGTGCCGGGTCAGGAAGTCGTCCATCCGCCCGGTGATGTCCCGCGTCCCCGTGTGGGTGACGTAGACCAGCACGCGGCGTCCGGCCAGCCGCTCGGCGGCCACCAGGTCGACGAGCGCCTTCTCCTTCGGGTACAGCTTCTCCTCGGAGAGGGGCGGCACCGCGACGATGACGTCGCCCGACCTGGGGTCGAAGACCGTCTCCCCCCTGGTGCAGCCGTCCGGGTAGGCCAGGAGCGTCTGCAGGTAGGTGGCCAGCAGCCGCTTGGACCCGGCCTTCAGCGCCTGGGACAGCTCCTTTTTCAGCTCCTCGAACACCGTGTTGTAGGCGCTGCGCTGGGAGTAGCCCGTGCCGTCCTCCTCCGAGTCCATCGAGGACAGGAGGATCTGTTCGTCGTAGTCGGGCAGGCCCGATGCAACGTCGGCCAGCTTGAGGAAGATGGTGTTCCCGATGATGTGGAACAACGCCGAGGGCACCAGCCCCGGCTTCTCCCTGACCACCTTGCGGTAGCTGCGCCTGCGGCTGTTGCGCCCGTCCTCCAGGGCGTCGTCGTCGGGCTTGCCGATGGAGACCTCCTCGAAGCCGTACCGCTGAATCCAGCGGTGCTCGTCGGAGCGCCCGAACTCGGTGCGAATCTCAGGCGAGAACCGGTAGAGGAGGTGGAACAGCGTCGAGCTGTACCCGCCCATCATGGTTCCCGTAAGGCTGAGGGACTTGCCGCAGGCCTCCGCGAGGGTGCCGGCGGCGATGCCCTGGGCCGAGCCGCGAGACTTGTACTCGTGGACCTCGTCGCCGACCAGCAGGTCGAAGAAGCCCTTCATGTGGTGCTTGACGTAGTCGGCCAGCGGGTAGCGGGCAGGGCCGGACTTGTCCGCTTGCCACAGGGGTTCGCCGCAGGCGTCGCAGGTATGCTTGCGGCGGTTCAGGTCCTTCTCGGTGAGCGGCACGCCGTCCTTGTCGACGATCTGCGCCGTGCAGGTGGGGCAGCAGGGGACCCGGAAGGGCTCCCCCGTCTCCTCCTCCCGTAGGAGCCTGCCCCTGGACGTGGCCCACCGGTAGTTGACGGCGGGCATCCAGCGGTAGGACAGCTTGGCCCGCTCCCGGCTCATCACCGCGAACAGCGGGCCGGGGCCGACGGAGAAGCGGAGCCGCTCCAGGTCGGTGATGGAGGTGACGATGACGCCCCGTGCGCCGGGCACCGTCATCTCCACCTCCCGCTTCCACTTGGGCACCAGGTGGGGCGGGCAGAGCACCAGCACCTTCTTGAAGCCCGCCATGTGCGCGGCGGCGGCACCGATGAAGGTCTTGCCGGTGCCCATCTCTCCCACAACCGTCGTGCCCCGGTGGGCTTCGAGGGAGAGGGCGGCACCCCTGATGGCGTCGGCCTGCGCCCCGAGGGGCCTGCGGAGCAGGCGGGGCAGAATGCCGCCGTTCTCCGAGGGCCGGTAGAGCGGCGGGTAGGACTCCACCACCCGCCGGGCGATGGCCTCCTTGAACTTGTCGATGAACTCTCCGAGGTTCATGTCGGCGTCTCCTTTCCTTGAGGGACACGCCACGGAACTCCCGGGCACACCGACCACCGCCGGGCCGCAGGAGGCGACCTAGCGCAAGGCGCACCTCGCCCACTCCCCCCTGTGGGAGAGTAGGATTGAGGGCGCCCCGAGGGGTGCTGGGAGCGCACGAGGGCGCCCTCTCCATGTACTTCGGCTGTCATGCCGATTGGTCTCTGTCTTTCGATGCCTCCGCATCTGCGGGGCCTCGTTGTGCGGCCCCGTGCGGGCCGTCTATGCGGCGAGCAATGTCTCCCTGCGGGCCTTCTCTGAGGCCCTGTGGTCTTCGTAGCAGTCGCCGCTGAGGTGGTAGGACTTCACCGGCGAGGACACCGCCCTGCCGTAGTCGTCGATGTCCACCGATGCGGTCTGCATGGTGGGCTCGCCGGGTGCGATGGGCTGCCCGCACCGCGAGCAGGATTCGAGGACCATGATGGTCTGCGTCTGCATTGGTTCACCTTCCTTTCCCTATAGAGGTGATGTGTTGGGTGGCGTCGGGGCTAGGCGGCGATGTCCTCGATCCGGCCGTCGGCCAGGTCGAGGGCGACCACCGTGGTCTTGAGCTTCTCGCGGTGGACCTCCTTCTCCGGGCTGTCCTCCACCAGCTCCATCTCCTTCGACGTGCGCCCCTTGACCAGGATGCGCCTGCCGTCACCTTCGAGGACCAGGTTGTTGAGGAAACCCGCCGCCACCAGCATCGCTATGTGGCCCCGGCGGAGGGGCATCAGAGGGCGGGTGCGGGCGTCCCCGGCGGGCCAGAGGGTGTCCGTGATGTCCGTGTTCGTCCACAGCCCCGACCGCCGGGCCTCCGTCGCAGCGGCGACGGGATCGACGGTGCGGGTGGTGAACAGCACGTCGCCGCTGGGCGACGTTGCCGGGGTGTACTCTCCGTAGGAGTACGGGTCGTGCCGGGAGCGCAGCGGCTCCGGCTCCCCGATGGACCACTCGACCACCATGCTCTCGGCGGCCGCGTCGGGAACGGGGTCCGTCTTCCGGTAGCCCATGAGCACCACCTGGTCGAAGACCTCGCGCTCCGGGTCGGGGAAGGCCCAGCACCGCAGCCGCCCGTAGTGGGTGGACAGGTAGCGGGCCGAGACCGCGAGACGCTGCCGCGGCACGATGAAGACCAGCAGGCCGCTCTCGGCCAGGTAGCGCGTGCAGTGCGTCAGGAAGGCGTGTTCCGTCCGCTTGTCCTCCGCGTCATGATCGTAGGGTGGGTTCAAGAGGAGCAGGCCGAAGGCCCCGTTCGCTATGGACGTGGCGAACAGGTCGGAGGCCAGGGTGCGGTGGAGCCGCTTCTCGGCCTCCTCCGCCCGGTCCCGGTGCAGCTCCACGCCGTAGGTCTCGATGGTCATCGAGTTGGGCCGGTCGAGGTTCTCCGCCAGCCTCTGGAGCGCGTCCCCGCCCCCGCAGCAGGGGTCGAGGATGCGGATGGTCTCCCGCTCCCGGTGGTAGTAGCCGGAGGGCGTGTGAATCAGTTCGGCGATCAGGTCAACCACCCGCTCGGGAGTCGGGTAGTATCCCCCTTTCGCCTGTGCAGCCAGTCTCATGTCGTCTCTCCTTTCTTGCTTAGTCCTGTGTCACCTGGCGTCGCACCCAGACGGACTGGGCCTTGCGCTCGCGCGTCTCGAATTCCCACTCGTAGGTGCGGCCGTCGAAGGTGTCTCGTAGTGCGCCGTCCACGATGGCCGCCATGTGCTTGGTGGTGCCCACGACGCAGTCGCCGTACCGGTGGTGCGCCTCCGTGAACGTGGGCCGCTCTCCCGCCGGCAGACGGACCTTCCTGAAGCCGTAGGCTTCGAGGACGCGGTCCTGGACGCGGCGGGCGATGAGTTGGCCCCTGCGGCGGGGCGCTTTGCGCTTGCGCTCCCGTGTGGCGTAGGCGTTGCCGCTGGCGGCATAGCCGTTGCGCTTCATGTGTTCGGCCATCGTCAGGTAGACGGCGCGGTAGTCCTCGCGGGCGCAGACGGTGATGGCGCGGACGACGCAGTCGCCGGTCTTGCCCCGGTAACCCGCAGCCGCCCGGCCGCCGTCGTCATAGAGGTAGCCGATCATGGCGTCCCGCCTTCCGCCTCCTCGCGGGGCAGCGTGAGCTTGCCCGACGCAACGGCGTAGGACAGGTCGTCCCGCAGCCTCTTGGCGTTGGGGGAGCACCGGTAGCCGGAGACGCCGACGCTCTGGAGAGGGATGATCTCCCCCTCCTCGATGCCCCGCTCCCAGAGCCATCCGGCCCAGGAGTCGTGGAGCGGCAGGGGGCTGCGCTTGTCGAGGAAGCGGTGATGGAGCGCCGGGGCTTCCTCCGGCGACTGCGCCAGCAGGAGGAACGAGTCCTTCTCGTAGCCGTACTCGGCGGTCTTCGTAAATACGAGAGCGTGCCAACCGCCGGTGGCGGGCAGACGGGCGATCTTGGTCGTCCAGGTGCC
>JAPONS010000010.1 GCA_026713825.1 Chloroflexota bacterium
AGGCCCTCATCCGCAACTTCGTGGAGGGCATCGAGGTCAATGGAGACGAGGCCGTACTGACGTACACCGTGCCCATGCCCAGCGACGGCGTGAGGCGAGAAAAGGCGTCGGTTCTTGATTTCGTCCAGTCCAGCCCACCAACGTGTACGGTAGACAGAACCGTCTTCGAACTTTGGCTCGGGGGCCTATGATTCCCTAGTACCTCGATCCACTTCCGGAAACGCTCCGAGAAGCCGCTGAAGACCAGTCACTTCTCAATAGACCTCTATGCTCCTGCGAGAACTAAACCGCCTTGCTGGCGGGGCGCAGGTAGCAGGTCGGAGGCAACTCTGATTGTTGGTACCCGACGAAGCGCACCAGGCGGAGCCCCCGCTATGCCCTTGGCCGTTCCGCTTGGCGGAACGTGCTATTGGTATCTAAACCGTTTCACAGAGAATCCTCAGGAAACCGACTAACTAAATCAACTCGATCCGGGGATATCCTCCAGGGAGCTCCCATACAAGCTGGCGAATACCTTGGGGTACAACAAGTTCCGGCTCTTCATCGCTTCACTTAGTTCGTGTTCGAGACTCAACGGTAATGCGCGTTGAGCTACGTCTTGCAATGCAGCTATCAGCCGCTGGCTGAGCTCGTGGAACTGCTGCAACTCTATGACCTTCATGTCTGGCGACGGGCTTGCCTCCTTGGAGGGCGGCACTAAGGGCCCTACGAACGTCGGAACGGTCTGCGAGACCTCATGGTTGTCCTTGACCCACTGAATGTGATTGTGCAACTGCCCAACGTCCTCTTTGCGGTAGTATGAAGAGCTTTGCTTGTCGGTCTTTACCTCGATACAGGCAGCATACCCCTCTTCCGACATCCAAAGGACGTCGGGCCCAGTCCCATATTCCTTGTCCGGCCTTGTGGACCTCAGGCCGAGGTACTGGCCGAGACACCGTATGGCCTCCTCGACCTGGGCTGATGATCCATTCCCATTGAGCGGCGTGAGGTCTTGGACAAGTGTCCTGGGCGGTTGAACGAGAAGGGAATCTGAGTGTCCGATACGCATCTGCTCCGAGATGCGGGTCACCTGCGCAGGAACCGAGGTGCCTGTGCTGGGCGTGACCGAGTGGGACCGGGGCATGTTTGATTGGTTCGCGCAGGCTTTCCGATAGAAGTAAGATGCGTTCTGATGGTCGCCGCTCATTTCCAAGCTGTAGCCCAGCCAGAAGCTCAGCCACGCTCCACTGAATTGGCTGAATTCGAAGGCTTCTTCAAGGACAGCGTTCAGAGCAGCAGCTGCGCCCTCATAGTCCCTATCCCAAAGAGCCTTTCCGAAGCGAGCCTCGGCCAGTGCGATATCGAGAGCTTTGTCCTGGCCAGTCGATGCGCCGTCGGAAGGCAAGTCTCTCATGTTGTTGGTGTAAGCCTGAATCCACTCGGGACCCCTTGCCAAACAGGCAGAGGCGATGGACTTTAGGTTGCCGGTACCTGACGCTCCTTTGGATAGCTGCTCCCCAATCTCCATCTGCTTTTGTAGAAAGCGCGGCAACAAGGCCCGGTTGCGGGGAACGAGAAGCCATTCCACCAGTCCCCTGCCCGTGATCAGCACGACTCCATGGTCACTCATGCCTCTTGAGATGCGCCCGAAACTTTGCACAATGCGCGACGCCAGCAGGCTGCGAAAGCTGTTCTGCATATTGAGCCGTTCCCATTGGAACCGTTCCAAAGGACCCGCACCTTGCGGGAGCTCGTCCAGCACCATCATTCGGCAAGTGTCGCCCGGCAGGTCGAGCCCATCATACCTGGCAGCGAGTGTCAACTTCGCAGGTGGTTTGGCCTCCCTAAAGGAGCCTATGGCCTCGGAGACACTTTCCCTGGGTGGAGGCGCAGCAATATCAGCCCACTTCTCACTTCTGTAATAGCTGGGGACCAATATCAATGCCTTGTGGTCCGCGATGACCTCTTTGGCAGAAGCCAGGTCATCATCCACTCCCTCAACGGCACGCGGAATCAGTATCATCCGCTCGCATTCGCCCGCAGTGGTGGAGGGAGATATTATCTCGTCGGGCTGCCGGCCAAAGGCTCTGACAAAGCTGTCAGGAGCACTCAATGTTGCTGAAAGATAGATGCGCCTAACACCGTTCCTGAAATACGGCAGCGAGAAGACGGGCGCGACCGGGGGCGTAAGCGTTACCTCTCTATTGGAGATCAAGAGACAGCACAGGTCTTCGTGGTCTCGAATGTGCTCCCATTCGAACATCGTGCTTCTGCGTTCGCCAAGACCGGCCTCAACAAGCAGCCTGCGTAATTCTGACAGATTGCGTTGTATCTCGAATGGGGGGACGAGAAACTCGCGGGAAGCCTCACCATTGATAACCTCTGCGAAGCTGGACGCGAGGCCCACCGAGTTGTGATACGGCTGAAACAACGCCAGAATCTGGTCGAAAGTCTCAGTCATCTCGCCGCGAGTTATCGAAAGCGAAAACTGGTCTCTCAGAATCTGGTCGGCAGTGTGGGCATCGTCGAAGATGACCGCGGCTATGTCGTCGGACCTGAACCGACTCCATCCGTTGAACAACGCCTGGTAGGTGGTCACGCAAGGCGCCTCGGCGCGGTGGTACAAGTCGCCTTGGGAGAACCCCTGCCGGAAGTACGTGGCGGCCGGCAACCCGTAGCCCTGAGCTTTGGCGGCGGTCTGTTCGACGAGTTGAATGGAACTGCACGCGTAGACTACCTGCCGCTTGGTCTCATTGACCAGTGACTGAGCAATGAGCAGTCCCACCAGGGTCTTTCCAGCTCCCGTATTCAGGACCACTGCCACATCATCTTTGTCCCTGTTGGTGTGCCACCCGCGCAAAGCATCCCCTTGGCCGAGCCAGAGGTCGTTGATGCTGCCGTCGGTAATGGCAGCCCCTTGGAATATCTCGATCGGATCCGTTGGCTTGGCCTGTTGGCCGGTTACCTTGATCTTTGAGAAGTCGAAGGTCATGTTCCTATTCACCGCTTTCTTGTAGTCGTGAGCCGCCTCCCAGCGCTCCCATCCTTGTGGTTGCCTCTGCTGACTGACTAAAGGCTCCTGATGTCCAGCGTGGTCATCCTCTCTAGCACCCCTTTGTTGCCTTGTCCTCTAGCGCAGGGCAAGGCCATGCTGCACCCAGCACCCCTACCAAGTCCGTCTGCACAGGGCAGATGTGGTGTTAGCGGTGATGAAACTCTGGTGGTCCTGCAGGGGAGGAACGTACTGGATTGCATTGGGCCTAAGGATCATGCGCATTGAACCTGCGCAGCATGAGCGACTGACGCGACCTCTTGCAGCAAATAAGGCTAGATGAGTTGGGGAGGTGGAAGGCACGCCTACAGAGCAATGTGCCGACAGCTGCGTACAAGCAATGGTGGCTTCTGGTAGTGCGCTCCGTATCCCCGCTACGATTTCGGGCCTTGGAGTTTGGTACTTGCCCCGGCCTATCGAAAAAACGACTACCTTGGGCTCCACAGCCCGCCCCAGAGTGCTTGCAAACTCGGCTGGGTCAGCGCGAGATGGGCGCCCACCGTGATGAGGGAAGACCAATACATCTGACCGAAGGGAGGGTAGTCCCTCAAGCAGGTTCTCCAGTCCCACAGCGTCCAGGTCTCCCGTGAGAAGCATTCTTGGTATCGACTGGTAGCTTACGCGGGCGACGATGGACATGGAATTGGATGTCAATTTTCGCCCCTTGAGGTCTGAGCCACCAGGCCCTGCCATGGCCAAGGCAGGGCCCGGGTAGAGTATCTCGATTTCGATGTCCCCCCTTGTAAACTCCTGAACACTAGTGGTGGTGGTCACTCCGACAGTCACATTCGTTGCCGCTCTCGCGGTAGCGTCCTCTACTGCGTACCGAAGATCCTCCCATATGTCGGAATCCTTCGTGGCGTCAGAGTTCAAGAGCACATGGCGGACCTGCACTGTTGCTGCCGATAGGAGGGACAGGAGCCCCGATAGGTGGTCAGCATCCGCATGAGAAATCACCACCGCATCAATCTCAGTTATCGCGCTGTCGTGCAGGAACTCCAACAATGTGGACCCGGAACCCGCATCGAAGATGATGGTTCCTGTGGCATCTTGAAGGACCACGCACTGCCCATGGCCCACATCTAGGACTGTGAGATTAGGAGAGACTGTTGCCATTCTGTGGCTCGATGGCGGGCTCAAAGCCCTCTAGGAATAAGTCGCCGGCATCCTCGGCGCCGATGTTGACGCTCGCATAGAAGCGAAGTCCAAGCTGGTCACTTCGCCCCTCAGGTAGCGCATTCCTGTGATGGCCAAGAAGTACGGCCGGAAATCGCACTGCTTCAGCTGGACGCCAGCCTGGAATGATGGCATCGACTACGTCTTCGCCATGCTCAACATCCTTGGCGACCACGCGGACGAGGGTCCGCCAGCCTCTTCGATTTGGCAAACGCCGGCCGTCGATCTCGTCTGAGCAAATCCTGATAGCATCGGCAAGTTGGTCTGGCCCAACTTCGTCCCGAGCAAGCAGCATCGGGATCCTGCTCCTGTACTTTCGAATCGACGCGTTCTGGTCGACCTTGAAGTATTGGCTGATCAACACAGCCGGAAATGCCGTCGAATACAGCTGGGCCACAAGTTCTGCCCCGCTAAAGATTGCCCAGATCTGTTTCGTTCAAATCAAATAACGGTTGGTCTCCGGGCGAAACCGTCACGACGCCCGTCTGCAAATCGGTGCTCTGGCTCCAGCCGGGCTTCAACTGGCTTGTCAAACTGGATCCAGACCTCGCCCAAGTTGAACTGTTGCGAGTAGGGAATACTTCCCGCAGGTCGCCGTAATCGTTCCATTGAAATGCGACTTCTACGAAGTCGTCCGACTCCAGTGCCAGCGCCTCACAAACGGCATCGACATCTACAATTGATTGAGTCGATGCCTGTACTGGATTGCGAACTCCATCCGGCCCCGGTCGAAACAAGGCCGGAGTCGCTATCGTATCGACGCAAATGATTGTCCTACCAAGATAGTCCTCTGGAGCACTGGATGCGGGAAGCGGCAAGTCATCAGGTAGGTCGTCAGACGACCAAGGCAGTGGTGCGATTCTAATACCCGCCACGGGTTCGAGAGGCGCCTTGACGTTTATCCCGTTCAATACAGCGCAGGTGCGATATTGCACAGGCCGACCTTCTACCCAATCGGCGAGCAAAGAGCCTACTGTTGGTGAACCTACTAGCGCCGACCCCTTCACGAGGGCTCCTGCAAGAGCCTCCAACCCGGTAATGCAAGACATGGCGCTCAGACCGTCGGCCTGAAGTGTCGTTGTCTCCTTGGCGTAATCAAGGCTAACCTTGGGAAACGCGTGGCCTATAGTTTCGTTCTCCGTGTCAACGTAATCGTTCAAAAGAACTCGAAGGTGCTCTACTAAGAGTGAAATGGTTGCTTCTGGACAGATCAACCGGGCTTCTTTGACTCCGTCAGGGTCTAAAGCGCCTGAGTCATTGCGTCCTAACAACTGACGCAGTTCGTCGGTTGAAATCACTTCCCCAGGTCTTGAAGCCCATGACCTTGACGAATGTCCTCGTGCCGTCTCTGCGTGGCCAAGGTCGAATCGGGATTGGTCCAAGATGTATTCGATGATTTGCTCAACGCTTTCCATAGACGGACTCCATTTAGCGAATTTGAATGTGCCTACTCGATCAGGTGGGCCAGTGCCCTCAGTTCTTCGGTGATGATCAAATCCAGACCTCTCTCTTTCGGATCGCCCGACCCACCGATGGATATGACGAACCTGTATTCCTTCTGCCCGGAGAAATGGGTGCGCTTCACAAACGGAGTTACAAGCCCCCATGACGATTTAGGGAATCTCTCGATTACCTCAGAGGGTGAATCTGTGTATACCACCGGGCCATGGTCCACGAAAACCTGTCGTAGCAACGCCCACCATGTCGGACCTGGATGCTCTAAATCATCCGGGCGTAAGGCACTTCCGAAATCGATCCCCAATTGCTTGGCGAATCGCGATGGGTCTGCGATCAATGTCGCGGCATCGTAATCCCGGCAAACACTCGCCCGCATATTGTCTAAACCTGTCCGCGACGTTGGGTTAGTCGAGGTGCAGAGAATCCAGCACTCACTCCTGTAGGTCAAGGTAGTCTGAACGTGGTGTGCGCCGGAGATTGGAGTTTGGCTGGATTCCTGCTGGAGGGTGGCGAGGTCAGTGTTCCGCCGAAGGGTCGCTTCCTCCGGATCACCTATTCCGCACTCGTCGGTCTCCTCCCAATGGCGGTAATAAGCAGCGGTGCGAAGCTTGATGTTCACGGAATTGGGTATGGCGTACTGGCTTTCGGAGAACCTGACTACCTTTGACGTGCTGGCGAGAAAAGCTGGACTCGATACGTTCACTCGACGAACCACGACATGGAAAGCAGATGGGCTATCGACCCGTACCGCCTGCTCAGTCCTGCAGTAAGGACCATCGTTCGCACGCCTGAACTCCTGCGTGATGGGGAGGTCTTCAAACTTATGCTTCAACGCATCCTCCGCATATTAAGGTAAGCTCGCTCCGCCCTCAGAGAGTCGCGGGCTGTTCCCCCCTGCGTCTCCCCCTTCGGCATGAGGAAGCCGACGCGGGGCTCGGTGAAGATGTAGGTGGGGTTGCCGGCGTCGTCACACAGCTTTCGGCGGAGTTTGCTGACCATGGTGTGCATGGGCCGCGTGCTGCCGTCGCCCCTCTCTTTCCAGACCCGTTCCAACAGACGCTCGTGGGTCAGCACCCGTCCGGCGTGGGCCCGATAGCTCGGACAGCATCTGGTGATTCACTTCGGCTAGCTAAGGAAGTTGCTTATTAGCTGCAAGAGAAACCCGATCACGAGACACCCCAACCCAATACGAGACATTCGCTTGTAGTGCCGATATTCCCCTTTTGCCTCTTCGTCGCTCTTACCTCCTCCCCACACGATTGTGGTACCTCCCGTCTCTTTGACGTCCGCCGGCAACCCATACTTGAATAACAAGGCGACGCCGGCGATGTCTAGGATCAGACCCATTGAGCTAACAATGTCGGGGCAGTTCATCACTCATCACTCCTTAATCTATTGAGGTAGCCAACATTCGCAATTCATAGTAGGAACGAATACTTAGATACTCGTGGGCCGACGACCCCATTCCTGTGGGGTACTATCGTCCTTCACCGAACCCCGCGTCGGCTTCCGTATGCCCAAGAGGGAGGGGGGCGAAAAGTGAAGCTCAAATTCGTTCGCGGTGCTTACGAGGAATTTCGTCCTCGCCTACCGGGTGTCTTGCTGGTCACTCTGATTCACTGCGTGCCAATCTACGCCTTTACTTGGTATTTCAGCCTGATTGACGACCTGTCCGCACGAATCTCGCTAAGCCTGCTTGTCACCATGTTGCCGGTGTTAGAGCTCCTGTCTGAACCAAGACCCTTGAAGTCGAGAGGGGAGCAATTCTGGCTCGCACTATTCTTTGCACTCGCATTGCTGCTTGTAGCTAGCACCGAGTTCAATTGGCAAGGTTTGGCAGGCAACGCGGCTATTTTGGTGCTCGTACTCCCTTACGTGTGGATAGTTTGGAAAGGGAATTATATCGAATTTTAGCCAAACCACTTGACAACCGGCCCAAGGTCGGCTAAGATAAGTACAGAATTCAGATAGGGGAACGGCGCGAATGGCAAGCACAACGGGACCCGGCAAGAGCTACCGCAGGGGCATCAGTCTCATAGAGGCCGTGAAGCGGTTCGACACCGAGGAAAAGGCCGAGGCGTGGTTCGTGGCGCAGCGGTGGCCGGAAGGGTTGACGTGCCCCTTCTGCGGTAGCGACAAGGTCTCCGAGGTCGCCAACCGCAAGCCCCAGCCCTTCCGGTGCAGGCGGGCAGATTGTCGGCGGCTGTTCTCGGTCAAGACGGGAACGCTCCTGCACAGCTCCAACCTTCCCCTGAGCAAGTGGGCCATTGCGTTCTTCCTCTACAGCACGAGCCTGAAGGGTGTCAGCAGCATGAAGCTGCACCGTGACCTTGGCATCTCGCAGAAGGCGGCATGGTATATGGGCCACCGGATCCGGGGAATGTGGGACGCGTCGGCGGAGAGGTTCGCCGGCCCGGTCGAGGCGGACGAGACGTACTTCGGCGGCAAGGAAGCCAACAAGCACGCGGCCAAGAAGCTGCGCGCTGGACGCGGCGCGGTGGGCAAGGCCCCGGTGGCGGGCGTGAAGGACCGGGCGACGAACAAGGTGAAGGCCAAGGCGGTAGCCCGCACGGACGCGCCCACGTTGCAGGGGTTCGTACACGGCAATACAGAGCCCTCTGCGGTGGTGTACACGGACGAGGCGCGGGCGTACGATGGCCTCCGACGGACCCGCGACGTGGTGAAGCACAGCGCGGCGGAGTACGTGAAGGGCAAGGCCCACACGAACGGGATGGAGAGCTTCTGGGCGGTGATGAAGCGCGGACACAATGGCGTCTACCATCACTTCAGCACGAAGCATCTCGACCGGTACGTGCAGGAGTTCGCGGGTCGGCACAATGCGCGTCCGATGGACACGGACGCGCAAATGTCCCGCATGGTCAGCGGGGCCGATGGGAAGCGCATGACGTACGAGGGGCTGATTGGCCCCGAGACCACGCGCAATCCTCGGATGCTGTAATGGAGGTGTACGCTGATGGCGGTTGTCCAGCATGAACAACTCATCAAGCTACGGGCAGCGGTCAACGTCTGGATTTCTGAAACGTTTCCTGAGTACCGTCGATTTCTGATGCACACTGCGCCCGAATACAGCCCAACCGATGGCGCGTGGGTGGTAACACTCACGACTAAAGACACTGAAGGCCGGACTATCCGGTTGGGCCGTGTACTGGTAGACGATGAGGGCGGGCACATAAATGGGCAGAACCCCGAGAGCATCACTGAGCAAATCCACAGCATTCTTACCAGAAGCCCGGAAGCGCGCATGGATGTGGATCGACTTACAGGGCCGGGGTACGACTTCATCTTTGGGGACGGCATTGCGGCGACTGGTGCGCTCTCAGCCAATTCCATCGACCTGTTATTAACAGACCCTCCTTATGGCATCAGTTCGCCGTACACCGCAGAGGGGCAAGTACCTCGGCGGCTGCGCAGGGACGGTAGAGACTTCATCATGCCTCGCGGAGACTTTGGCGCGTGGGATGATGGGCTTGCCCCGTCAGCATGGCTTCCAGTCATGTTGTCCAAAGTACGGGGATGGGCGGTCACGTTCTGCGCGCAAGCACAAATAGGCGAATACTGCGAACTGATGAAGGCCAACAAGTTTGTGGCCGTGGGGACGATAGTCTGGCAAAAGACTAACCCCGTGCCATTCAACCATCGCTTTAAGCCTATCAACGCATGGGAGGCTATCGTGGTGGGAAAGCGGCCCGGCACCCCCTTCCACGGCAATACCGTGCACAATGTCCTTCGTTACAAGTCACCATCACCGCAACAGCGCATCCATACAACACAGAAGCCATTGCCATTGGTCGAGCGTTTGATCGAGCTTTTCAGTGCTCCTGGTGACACCATCCTGGACCCCTTCGCTGGAAGCGGCACGACGGTCATTGCAGGCGCGCGGATGGGACGTAAGGTGCAGGCATTCGAGAATAACCGGGACGTCTACCGTGCTGCGTGTGCCCGGATTGCGGCGGCGATGGCATGATGATGGATGAGTTTGAAGCCATCTTCGACAAGAAGCGCATCAACTACTTGGTCTTCCTCGTGCTGAAAGACCAACAGTGGCATTGCCGGGAGCATGAGTACACGCACACGCGCTCGACGCAGATCGCCGGTGGTGCGGGGATTCAGGGCCTTCAGCGTGGCACACAGACGCGGCCCGGGATGGTGATTGAGAGCGCGAACCATTTCTGTGTGCAATGTAAGAAACAGACACGACACGACCGGTGGCAGGGTGGCTTCGTGTCATCGGTACAGGGTAAGTCCATGCCTCCAGCATTCGCCCGCCGCGTGTTTGCCATACTAGGGAACCGGGACATCGTGGAGAATGTCGAGCGGACCCGGCATGAACTGACCATTGACCACAAGCTGCCGATGCTGCGATGGACTGACGAAGAGGCTATGCGGCAAACCGACTACGCGGCCATGACTGACGACGACATTCGGGCCAACTTTCAGTTGCTCAAGAAGTCCAATGGCAGCATCAGCCACAACCTACTCAAGAGCCGCGCTTGCGAGCGGTGCTACCAGTCAGGGCAACGCGGGCAGCCGTTCGGCATTGACTTCTACTACGCTGGAACTCGACGCTGGGCACCCGTCGACAAGAACGACCCAAGCGGATGCGAGGGCTGCGGGTGGTATGACTTTGCCAAGTGGCGCGACGCGCTGAATGACAAGACGCGATGAATGGAGCGGCATCATGACCAAGAAGACAGGAACACGAAAGACCGCGCGCACAAACACCTTCACAACGACCACAACGCGTAAGGGAGTGGGCACGGCAAGGTCGAAGACGCGGGGACGGCCACTAGGCCGCACGTACCCGCCGCGCATCAACGCGACGCCGGAGGAAATCGCGGCGCGGGTGCTGGGGGCCAAGCCCAACCCCGTCTTGAAGGTGCGAGCATACCACTGCGCGGTGTGCGAGCGGGTGGTTGCGTACCCGGAGACGCTGTACGAGGACGGGCGCTGCGAGACGTGCCACGCCCTGCCCGCCTAGGTGGGGTTTGGCTAAAATTCGATATAATTCCCTTTGGAAACTGATGCGCCACAACTGGTTGTTGCTAACAGCGTTGATGCTTGCTCTAGCTTTGATGATGATCTACTGGTCTGCGGCACTGGCCGGGGACGATAGTTGGTTCGACCTTCTGTTGTTGCCGCTACCGGTGGTGATAATCGGAGGGATTATCTGGGCGCCGGTGGCGCGGCAGGTATTGGACACCGCCAAACTACGGAAAGATTGCCCATTGAGCGGTCCTGGAATGCAGGCGCTGGCTATGGCTATTCTGTTTCTGCCGGTCATTGTCGTCGCAGTCGCCGTTCCTGGGATCCTTGACCTCAGTCCGGCCTGGTCGGCGGTATCTCTGACCATCGTTTGAGTCCTGCTGAGCTCCGTGGTTTCGGACCCTTTGAGGCGCTTCTTGCTGGAATGGGGAAAGCTATCGCCGAACTCTACCGAATGTGCGGAAAAGACGCAGATGGATATTCACAGTGAGTAGATGGGGCAGCCGTACGCACCCTCATCCTCGGTACTATAGTGCCGCGTGCCTTGCGCCCAAGGCCCGACTGAACCTGTCGACTTCGCCCAAATGGCACCGCTTGTATTTTCGGCCACTCCCGCAGGTACAGAGGTCGTTCCTACCCAAGCCGCGCCTGGCTATGTCGGCAAGGTCAGACAGGTACTCCCGAAGGCCCGGTTCGCCGTGGGAGTATTCGCCCCAGAGGTGCCGCCTGGCAGCTTCCAGGCCATGTATCTCGGTGTAAGAGAGCCTGTAGAAGAATGGCACGACCAATTCGTCGATGAATTCTTTCAAGGTCGTCCGGCGGTCGGCCAAAGGCTGGAGGCCCAGACAGCAAGCCCCATCAGGGTAGAAATGCAGATCGATGGCATCGACCTGCTCCGTCTCCGCGATCCGTGCATGCCTGTCGCCGACTTCGTACACGGCGGGCCAGCCATTACGGTCGAGGGCGGCTAGCTCGATCCTTATGGAGAACGAGTCGCAGAGATACGAGTCCATGCCCACAGTCGAGTCATCACCACCTATGTGCAGCTTCTCCCGTTCACTGTCGTAGGCGGCCCGCAGCTCGAGCTCGCCGGCGATGACGCCAGACTCCCGGTCGTAACGGAGACCTGGGAAGCTGACTCCCAGCCACTCAAGGTCCCTTTGCCCCAAGCTGAGTCGGCCCGCATCCCGCTGAGCCGAGGCGGTGGCCCAGGGCTTGCTGGGCTTGACTACCCGAGGCGCCGCTACAGACGCAGCGGCGGAGGCAGAGACGCTTAGGCTACCGAATCCGTCCCCGAACAGGTCCCTCCACTTTCTGACGCTGGACTCATCATCTTCGTCAGAGTACGCGTCCTCTATCCTTCTGGCGTAGCTGGAGATCATATCCCTAAAGTGACTGTACTTGGCCTGGTCCCAGTGCCGTGTGAAGGTTTCGGTTGGAAGAGCGGGATTGTGGATCTCGGGCATGGATGGGTGGGACTGCAGGAACTCATTCATGCGTGTGATTACGGTCAGCAGCGCGTCTGGAGTGGTCTTGAACTGAGTGTCACCTTCCCAGTCATGCACCGTATTTCCAATGAGCGTCGTCAGCAGGATAGACGGAGCGGTGAAGGTCTTCTTGTGGTCTCTCAAATACTTGAGGAGCCGGGTAACGAGCTTGAGGTTGCCGTTGGTGCCCCGGTTCTTCCCGTTGAACCAGTCGCGGAATCCAGTACCGTCCGTGACCTCGTACTCGTTCGTCTTCCTGTTGCAGATGAAGTGGTGGCCGTTGTAGGTGATGCAGGGAACCACGTCTATCTTGAACTCCCCCGCGTAGTTCACCGTGACGCACCTCGTGTTCCTCTGCACCTTGTCGGCGTAGTTGCCATTGGCCTTTAGGCACCAGTACACGTCATCGATGTAGTCCTTCGGTCCCTTGGAGCTGTCGTACTCCACGTAGACGAGGCGGTCCACGTCGTACTCGTCGGTGTCCTTGACGGGCCTGATGGTCGTACCAAGGGCGTATGACCCCTGCCGTTCGGTCCTCCTGTACCCGACCAGATTCTGGCTCAGGTACTCAGAGACAGCCTTGTCGCTCCTCTTCAACCTCTCGTACCGCGAGGGGTTGAGATTCACGTGGTCTCTCATGAATTCGTTGAAGTCGTTCACTCGTCTTGTCATTCGCTATCCTCCAGATTGGCCATGATGGCCTTGCTGTAATGGGTGAAGTCTCTGTCGGCCAGGGCCTTGAGGGTCTCCAGGTTCTTGGTGTCATCCAGCTTCCATGACTTGATCTGCGGGTCCAGACGCACGTGCCGGTCCCCGAGCAGCAGCTTGGCCATGTTGGTTGATGCCTGGGACTGTAGACCCAGCACATACGGGACCAGCTTCGCTCCGCCCCAGCCGGTCAGAAGACCCCAGGCTCCGCACCGAGTGTAGAAGCTGGCGGTCCGTCCGGTTCCGACGGACAGGACACGGATGCTTCCGAGGGGCTGGTGGAACCTGGAAAGCGCCTCGATGACGGCGATGATGGTGGGATTGTTGGCCCACAGCCCCCCGTCCGCCAGCAGGTACTGCCCAACCTGCCTGGGGTCGAAGTATGTAGGCGCAGCGCACGATGCCAGGATCGCGTCTCTGAGCCGCACCTCGCCGTCTCGCGTGTAGGTCTCTCCAAGTTCTTCCAGGTACCGGGACTTGAAGACATGCACCCCCCCGGTCGAAATGTCCGAACTCGTAATCATGAGCGGGGTCGACACTTCTCCCATCGTTACCTCGGGCAAGTACTCGCCAATGACCTGGTCAAGGGGATGTGTTGAGTAGCGGCTCCGAATGAAGGGGAAGAGGCTGAACCTTCTCCTGCTGAAGATGCGGTCGGCCTGACTCTCGAACAGGCCTACCAGAGTCTTCATCGGGATGTTCATTGAGGCCGCACCCGCCAGGATCGATCCTGTACTGGTTCCCGCGATGAGGTCGAAGCGCTCTCGTATAGGCGCGCTCAGGGTGTCCTCCAACCTGGCGAGGACGTGCGCACCGTACACACCCCTGATGCCGCCGCCGTCGAGTGCCAGTATGTTGAACGCATCGTCGCTTCGCATGGCGAGCTAGCTCCGTCCGCGTACATCGGCGGCTTCCGCACCGGGCGCCACTGCCGTGCGACCCGGGTGAGACGCCCTTGGGACTCCAAAACGCTCTACCGAATCATCCGCACAGATATGCTCAAGTGCTTCACACATGCGACCATTATACCACAGACTCACGGACTTCACTTTGTTTAATGAAGATGGTATGATAGCGTTAGATCAAAGCAGAAGGAGGCTTACAGATGTCCGATCCAAAGAAGGCCGAGGTTACTGTTGTCGTCAACGGAAAGCCCACGGAGGTTGTCGCCGTCAAGGACCGGCCCCTCGGCGACATCATTCAAGACGCTCTGGAGCAAACAAGGAACACGGGCCAGCCGGCAGAGAACTGGGAGCTCAGAGACGCCGATGGGAATCTGTTGGACCCGAGCAAGAACTTCGGAGACTATGCATTCCCGGAAAAGGTGACCCTCTTTCTAAACCTCAAAGCGGGGGTCGGGGGCAGTGGCTAAAAGTACCGGTCAGTACATGGATCCCTCGGTATCCCGCACGAAGTTCGACCGAGAAATCGCCGAGTACCGTGTCTTGGAGGCCGACTACCGGGCCCGCGGCTGGTTCTTGGTGAAGGCTGAATGGCCTGTGGTAATCGTGGTCCTGGCTTCGGACAAGACCAAGCCGCCACCCATAGTGGCCGCCGTCCAGTTCGAGTACACCAACTGTGACGCCGAGCCGCCTTCCGTTCGCTTCATTGATCCATTCTCGGGTCGGGTTCTTACCTTCAAGGAGTTGCCGACCCGTCTCCCCCAGGGGGTTCCCGGCCAGGAATTGGCATCGCCTATTCCCGGTGGTCCCATGGTTCAGGTCATGGTGGCGCAGGACCTGATGCAAGCCAATTCCCCAGAAGACGTACCCTTCCTCTGCATTGCCGGGGTAAAGGAGTACCATGACCACCCGGGCCATTCTGGTGACCCGTGGGAGCTACATCGGTCCTCGGGCGGAGGTCGGCTTGTTCGCCTGTTGGAGGTAATATCCAAGTACGGCCTGGAGACGGTGAATGGTTTCAACGTCAACCTCCAGCCCCATGTTTCACTTGCATTCTCGGAACCTCCTCAATGAGTCTACGAGGAGTACAGCGGTTTCGAGTCAAAGCGGACTCCATACGTGCAACCGTGGAGGCAATTCGCGCAGCTGGGGTGAACGGCTACGAGTTGTTCGTAATCTGGTCGGGAACACCGGACGGCGACGTGTTTACAGTTGCCGAGGTGCACATCCCTGATCAGGTCTCCTACAAACTCGGCGACGGACTTTGCGTGAGGATCGACGGCTCTGAACTCCATCGGTTGAATGTATGGCTCTATGAGGCCCAGCAGGTCGTCGGCGCTCAGGTCCATAGTCATCCCCGTGATGCCTACCACTCGGATACGGACAACGCATACCCGGTCGCCACGCTCGACGGCAGCCTGTCGATAGTCCTCCCGTACTTCGGTCGCGACGGTTGGGAATCAGATGAGATAGCCGCATACCGCCTCGGGCGAGACGGTTGGAACAGGGTGAGCGGCCCACTTAGCGATTTGGTTGAGGTTGTCGGTGATGGCGTTAGCTGACTACTTTCCCCGCGACGCGCTCGCTATATCTCAAGTTCTCCAGGGGTTCGACACCGACACCTTCACTGAAGAGCTTGAAGGTGTGCGAGTTGCAATCGCATTCGACGAAGAGGCGGCAACCAGCCGCGACGGACGCTACCTCCTTGACCTCTCTGTCAGGCTAGCGGCTCGCCTGTACCCGAGCCTTACGTTTTTCCCAGTTTCTGCCCGTGCCGAGTTCCCCGACGATCTCATCGCGTTGGCCATTAGAATTAACCCCAACATCGAAACCTCCAAGTCGGGTAACGCCTACGTTGCTCTTTCAGTCGGGGTACATGCACCTGCCGTCGATGCACCGACCGTACACGCCGGCTGCGACGGCTGGGTTGCCACGGTTGGGACTGAGGGACCATACAGCACGAGCGACCTGGGCAACCCCTTCGGAGCTGGCTTTGCGGCCTGCATAGCGGCAGCCAACTTGTTTCGCTTCCTCTTCCTCCCTGATGGCAAGACTTCGCTGGACACCGATGCCAGCTTTCCTCCCGACGCGGACTCTTTCCCCCGTCTAGTGGCCTCCAATCTGACAGACCCCTTGGTGTTGTTCGGCGTTGGAGCAGTCGGCAATAGCACCGCCTGGTCCCTGGCGCGGACGCCGCTCACCGGGCAGATTCACCTAGTCGATCCACAAGTCGTCGAGCTTAGCAATCTCCAGCGCTATATCCTTTGCGCCCGGAGCGACGAGGGTGGTATCAAAGTCGACATCGCCGGCCAGGAGTTTGGAGGAAGGCTAAGGGCGCTTCCTCACAAGGAAGCTTTGGCCTCCTTCCTCGAAGCCAACGGTTACAGGTGGGAACGCATTCTGGTTGCTCTCGATTCCGCTCATGACAGGAGAGCTGTACAAGCGAGCCTGCCTCGTTGGATCGCCAACGCCTGGACCCAATTGGGTGATCTCGGCGTGTCCTCTCATTCCTTTTTGGGGCAAGATGCCTGTCTTGCATGCCTGTACTTGCCGTCCCAGAAATCCAAGAGCGACGACCAAATTATCGCTGAAGGCCTCAAGATACCCCAATTCCAGACCCAAGTCCGTTTCCTACTGGGGAACGGCCAGGCGACAGGCAAGGAAATCTGTGACGCGGTTGCCAGCGCTTGGGGCATTCCCACCAAAAACCTTGATCCCTATGCAAATAGGCCGATACGTGAGCTTTGGGTGGAGGGCATCTGTGGCGGCGGCATCATTCCTCTCGGTGAGGCCGGACCTGCTCCGAGAGAGTTGCAAGTTCCCCTTGCTTTCCAATCGGCTCTTGCTGGCGTGCTGCTGGCCGCGGAAGTGGTCATCGACGTGTTGACCGGCGGGGCCCGACGCAAGACCCTGTTGCGCCAGATGGACGTCTTGAGTCCTCTAGGAGAACTCTCTCCCCAGCCGGCACTCAAGGCGGGAACGGGGCTATGTATCTGTGAGGACGACGATTTTGTCGCCACCTATCGAGCAAAATACATGGCAGAAGAAGAAATCCCCGTTGGGGTCGGCTTAGGCCAAGTGGATTGAGTCATCTACTCTTATAGCGTAGGTGTAAGGAGAATCAGGGCCTTGGAGGGCTACAGAATCCCATAACCTAGGTGCGCTTTGACACGACTCTTTCGCCGGTTATACAATTCCGCCACTATGACTGAGGCTCCGAAAGCATGGAGCGTCTTTCTGTCGAGACTGATCTCGGAGTCTTCCGACAGGGATCAGGCTGACCCGCTCTTGCTCAAAGACCGAGACGTTGCGGCAGACATCCGCGATTTTATCGCTGCGCAGCTCAACTCTTCTGATAGCCCGCAGGTTCTTGTCTTGGATCTTGGGGGAAGCGCGTTCACCCCCTTAGCCTTGCAAGAACTGATTCTCCCGCTCGCTCAGAGGATTCGCGGTGGTGAGTATGGAGTCATGCGGCTGGTCATCAGCACCTCCGACCCGGGTGTTGGAAACTACATTCGCTACATGGCGCAAGCGCATGAGTTGCCGCTTTACCTTTCTCCCTCGCCTTCCAATCTATGGGATAGCCATCCAGTCGGTGGCCTGACAGAAACTGAAATAGCGACCCTGGATACCATCATCGCGTTTGGCGGCCGACTGACTGCGTCCAGCTTGGCGGCCATAGATAGCATAAGGCCGAGTGCTGCGACGAATAGACTGGTGAAACTGGACCGAGAGGGTTATCTCCTCCGACAGCCTCGTGGACGCCGAGAGGGTGACATCTACATCGAGCCCCGTTCCGCAACGGCGACTCCGAGGGTTTTCGAAAGGCCACTGGCAGTTAGTGAGAGCAGCACCGGACCCAGTACAGTCGCCTGAGGGACCGTCCACCGTAGGGCGGTGTCAGGATCACCTTTTGATTCGATTCCTGTGCGCCAGTACGTCTGCCCTGGCGCGGGGACAGCGGCGGGAACTAGGGCCTAGACGCCGGGTTCACCGGCGGCTCTCAATTCCGTTGACAGTGGCTTCGGCATGTTCAATCTGCGCCATAATCCAGTCGAACGTCGGGACCTCTCCGAGAATCATGCCCCCCATGGCGTCATAGTCGGCTTCGATCATTGCGCGAAGTTCGCTCTGTGGGACGAGTCTGAGCGATCCGGGAACTGCTTCCTGGAATCGCTTCCAGGCTTGGCGGAACGCGATAAGATTGTGATCCCGGACTGCAGCCAGCATTGAAACGTTGGACAGGGCGGACATGCCACTCTCGGTCGCCGTGATCATGGCTACATCGTAATAGTGGCGCGAGACCCGATCCCTATCAAGTGGCAGCCTCTGTTGGTCGCGGTATCCACAGTGCAGCCCGTGCAGAATCAGCAGCTTCTCCCAATAGGTCCGCTCCGGCGCAATCACTTGAATATTGCTCACCTCAAGTGACCTGGAAGGCAGTTCTTTGGCCAGTATAGGGGTAACAGTACAGTTTAGGTTTGGATCCAGCGCTGATCTCGCTCCCGCCTCGATCTTCACGCGAGGGGCCACGTAGGAGCCAACACCACTCGGATACTGGGTGGAGTACTCGATCAGTAACGACTGCCTGTCGACATCATTCTCATCCGGTATGACCCGGCACCCCTCCACAATCTGGTTAATCGATGAAGTCAGTCCATCCGACAGGTCTCCTAGGATATAGCTGCTGCATGCATCGCTTAGCTTCCCAAAGAGGTCGCTCCGCGCTCTATTCGAGAGATTCTCCGCGATGGTCGGATCGTCGGCGCCCGCAAAGCCCAAGTCGTCACGATAGACGACGAGATCTATGTCTTCCGAGAACCTTTGAATGAGCCCAAAGGCCTTGGACAGGGAGGTCCCACCCTTGAATAGCAGTCTCGGATGCCCGACGGGCAGCTGGTTGTAGAGCACTTCCAGCACAAGACAGACCCAGAGGTCCTTTTCTACGTAGCTGGGCAACGTATCGAGTCGGCTCGCTGCGGCTTCGAACACGTCTCGCTTATCTAGCTCCGGAAGAGCGAGAAACCATTCGAGCGATTTGAGGGTTTCATTCATGCGGCAACAGTCAGTTCAGCCGCTATACTGTGTGCCAACGGCAATGCCCAGCCGGGTAAACCCCCACTGTTCTGCACCAGGTCCCGTTTCACATCGTCAGGGAGATCCCGCTTCAGAGTCGAAATGACCTGGGGGTCTGAGGCCTTGTCAGGACCAAGCCATCGCAGTGCCTGTGCCACAGGTGCCGCCGGTTTTCCAGCCCACTGCATGACTCTAGGGCCCGCATGTTGGAACCGGACCGTTCGTCCGTCTATTACGAGTGTCCTCGTGGAGCCGTCCGTCACATAAGAGGCCTTCGCGGGCACTGCGTTAGTGAGACCGAGCTGGTTGGCAGCCACTAAGCCATCCGGAATAATTCGGAAACCGTCCCGCCGTGCTAGTGCTGCGATGGCGGCATCCCAGTCGACCGGAGCAGGTCGTTTCAGCATGTCGCTCATCCTGGGCATATCGTAAAGCCCGTGGCCGACCCGGCGCAGTTGGCCCGCTTTGACGAGGCGCGACAGCGCCTGATCGACAGCCTCACGGCTGCCGAGACCGAGGAAGTCCTTTGGGGTACCTACCCACTTTCCTCTACCACGCTTGGACATCCTCTTCATGATCTTGTGGGCTATGGGAGTCATTAGACCACCCTTTCACACAGTCATTCTTCTTGTCAGAAATTTACCGGCTATATCTTACTTTGTCAAGGATGTCCCACCGGTACTTGCCAGCCTATTCCGTGGTTCGGTGGGATCGTGTGCAGAACCTAGCGCTCACCAGGGACTAGGTTGACTGTCTGATGGACGAGCTGCCGAAGACCGACGCGGCCACGGGTTACGATCACGTTCACCCCAACCCGTCTCCATACGACAAGCCTTGCTACAAGACGTTCGCCATATCCAAATGGAAATCGCATCAACCAAGACATTGACTAAATTTAGCTAATAAGCTAATCTTCCAACCAAGTCCGGCTAAGCCAGAGAGGAGGGACAGGTCATGGCAGAGCGATTCGGAGATACCCTCAGAAGGTCCCGGCAGAAGGCTGAGATGACCCTGGGGGATGTTGCGAGGCTATTGGACGTCTCCGTGGTCTACGTCTCAGACGTGGAGCGCGGCAACCGCAGACCGTTTAGCAACGAGCGCATCCTGAAAGTCGCGAGGTTGCTGAAAGCAGATCCAGCACCGCTGATTGCCGCGGCAGATGTCGAGAAAGGTGTCATCGAGTACGACATCTCCAAGGCCAAGCCGCTGGAGGCCAGGGTTGTTGGAGACCTTGTCAGCGGACTGGCCCGTGGCGGCATCTCGGAGGATCAGCTGGAGAGGATCAGGACGATCCTGAAGGACTCCGAGTAGGTAGATGACGATGTGGCAGGGACTAGTGGGAGTGCGTGCAGATCGCGGCTACAGCTACCGGAAGCTGGAGAAGGTTGCCTCCTACGTTCGCGACCGGCTCGAATACTCTCCGACTGAAGCGATCAATACGCTGCTGCTGTTCGACGGCCTAAACATCAAGGTGCGGGACAGGACAGGCCGGGACATCCCGATACACGGCAGCGTGATCGAGCTCAACGGTTCTGAAGGATTTGCGAAGTATGATGGAGACCGCCGCGTCATTGAGATTCTGGCGTCGCCCGAGACCTACGACTGGTTGGAGACGGGTCACCCACGCGGCGGTTTTTTCGTTGCCCACGAGCTGGGACACTGCCTGCTGCATACCGACCAGCTTGTGCGCTTGGCCCAGATGCCCAAGGCGAAGCAGGCTGCGCTCCATCGGGGTGGGCAGGAGGTCAGACACGAAGCCTACCGGGACACCGAGTGGCAGGCCAACGCGTTCGCCGGCGCCCTGCTGATGCCCGTCCAAGGGCTCGTGATCCTTGAGCAGGAGCACGGTGAGCTCTCACAGGACATTATCGTCGAGCACTTCGACGTCTCTACCGAAGCCGCGGGCTATCGGCTTGAGCTGTACAACGATAGGAAGAAGGAGTTGCTCTAGCCGCAGCTTCCAGGGCGGCCACGAGTCCAGCTTCCACCCGCCGCCGGCCTGAGCTGGCGGCCTGCGGCCGACTCTGTGGCGTGACGCTGCGGTCGTAATGCAGACTCCCGGTAGTTCTACCTGCCGGGGGTGCTTTTTCCCCCTCGCAGGACTGGGGACGCAGTGAACATGCCCTGACAGGTTGGCTGCTGCCCCTCCCGTCAATACTCTTCTTCCGTGGAAGCTGAGGTCGACCCGGGATACTCGGAAGGGAGGGAAGTCAACCGACGTACCTTGCCGGAGGAATCGGTTGACGGGTCTCTCTACGCAGGTGGTTGACAGATACTTAGCTCATTAGCTAAAATACTAATTACGGTCTCCAAACGAGAGGCCGCCGGTCCCCAAACCAAATCCTTATTTCAGTCAACGGAGGCTGACTCATGGTAGCAGAAGATCAGAAGCCCATCCCCATCGATGTGGAGGACCACAAGACGACCACGATCGTCGTGGAGGGCACTCCCCACAAGTGGTTCGAGGAGTACATCACCTATGAGCAGGTGGTCACGCTCGAAGTGCCCGACTACGCGCAGAACCCGCAGATTACCTACACGGTGATCTACAAGCGAGGCCCCCGCGACAAGCCCGAGGGCACCCTCTCCAAGGGCGGCACCGTTAAGGTCGTCGAGGGAATGGTGTTCAATGTTACACCGACTGGTCAGTCATAACGACGACCTCCGGCGTCTGCTCGAAAAGGGCTACGCCGTAGCCGTCGACAGCAATCACCTCGTCGTCCGGGATATTCCGTACCTGAACGGCGAGGTCGGGCTGTAGTGGGGTGCACTCGTCGCGAAGCTGGAGTTCATTGACAAGGTGCGCGTCACCCAGGACGACCACCAGGTGTACTTTGCCGGGTCAGTGCCCCACGGCTTGGACGGCAATCCGATCCCGAACCTGGCCGGGGGTCCCACCACCATCGTCCTGAGCGAGGCCTGTAGCGACGTGGTCGTGCAGCGGTCGTTCTCCAACAAGCCCAAGGCCACGGGCAGGTTCGAGGACTTCTTCCACAAGATCGAGAGCTACGTCGCCATCATCTCGGGGCCGGCGATGGAGACCCACGGCGCCAACCCCTACACGTTCCGCTCCGTGCAGGAGGCCCCAACCGATTCGGTGTTCAAGTTCCACGACACCCTGACCACCCGAGCGGAGATCTCGGACCTGGCCGCGAAATTCAAGGACGATGTGATCGCCATCATCGGCCTAGGCGGCACGGGCGCATACGTACTGGACTTCCTAGCAAAGACGCCCGTTCGGGAGATTCGGGCGTTCGACCTGGACCCCTACCACGTGCACAACGCCTTCCGGTCCGCCGGACGGCTGGAGGAAGGTGAACTGGGGAAGTCAAAGGCGGCGGTCTACGGCGGCCGCTACGAGAACTTCCGCACGGGCCTGTCGGTGACCCCCGCGTTCATCGACGCGTCCTGCCATGAAGAGGTGGACGGGGTTACCTTCGCCTTCGTCTGCGTCGACAAAGGTTCATCCAGGGCGGGCATCTTTGACCTGCTCATATCCAAGGGCATCCCCTTCATCGACGTGGGGATGGGGCTGAACCGCAAGAGGGGCCCCATCAGCGGCCTGCTGCGCACCACCTACTACTCGACGGAGCACGGGCAAGGGGTCAGGGAGAAAGACCTGGCCCCGCTTACGGATGACCCGGATGACATCTACCGGACGAACATCCAGATCAGCGAACTGAACGCCCTCAACGCATGCCTGGCGGTGGTTAGGTTCAAGCAGCTCAGGGGCTTCTACTTCGAGGACACTCCCTACCACCACCTGGTCATGGACGTCAGCGACCTCAAGACGGCGGGGGAGTGTGGGCTTGGCGAAGATTAGGCTGGAACGAGTCCACTACATGCCGCAGCACCTGAGTCCCGGGGTGCTCTACGTCTCGGAGGAGTTCGGTGCCGCGGCACACCTGTGCGCCTGCGGATGCGGCACAAAGGTCAGGACGCCCCTCGGTCCCACCGAATGGTCCCTGAAGGAGACCGATGGTGGGCTAACGCTTCGCCCGTCGGTCGGCAACTGGCAGCAAGCCTGCCAGTCCCACTACCTGATCACGGACGGTGAGGTGGTCTGGGCAGAGCGGTGGACCGCTGAACAGATCGCCGACGGGCGGCGCCGCGAGGAGGAGCGTCGGCGCAGGTACTACGACTCCCTCATGCGCAGACTATGGCGGTGGATTAGAGGCCTGTTCAGACGCTAGGAGCGCAGCAACCGGTTCGGGAAGGAAAGAAGACCGAGGGTGACGGAGCATTACCTATGAGCTACCGGATATGGGAGATAGACTACGCCGGGTCGCCAAAGGTCCTGTGGAGTGGGCTCAAGCCCACGCCGGAGCAACGGGCCATCGCCGACCAGCTGGGGATTCAGGTGACGCCCGACGACACGTTCGGAGCGGTGGCCTCCGCCATCTTGGAAAGGGTCGCCGATGCGATAGGCTGCCCTCCCCGTGTCGTGTCGGAGCGCCAACGGGAGCTGGCGGATGAGCTGGAGATCGACGTGACGGACTGTGCCTCCGCTTGGCGCGCGTTTATGAGAATCCAGGAGGCGATTCAGCTCTCGAACCTGGAGGCGGTGAGGCGAATGGGGTTGAAACCCGGCGACATAGTCTTCAAGCCGGACGACCGGATTGAACAGAGCCTGATGGAAGCGTTGGGTGAGAGATGGGAGTCCGTCGCCGGAGAATTCCCCAGGGAGTACGAGGTGTCCAGCATCCGGGAGGACGGCCAAGTCTACTTCAAGGGTGGTACCGAGCAGGCCCCCGCGCGCTATCTGGAGAAGCGCACCACTCCCGAAGAGGCTGGGCAGCCAGATGTGCAGACAGATCAGTCGGAAGGAAGGTAGCCCCTGATGCCGTCGCAACAGCACGAACAGTGGAAGCAAGACCTCTTCGACCACCTGGATTGCAAGTTGAGCGGGTGTATCTCGTGCGAGTTCGGAGAGAGCAGGGGCAGTCACGCCCCCACGCATCGCGGGAGACACCGGGAGCCTTCCCAGCAGGTCCTGTGGACGTGCGAGCGAATGCATCCTCACAGCTACGACCTGCTGCGGGGGGCCGGGTTCGTGGTGATGGAGCAGCAGCAGTCCGCCCCAATCGGCGGCCGATGCCGCCCGGATCTCACCATCCTGGACACCCATCGCGACCCCTTAGCCTTCATAGAGATTGTACGCTCCAACCGTCCCAGCAACTCCCTCCGCGTGGCGGAGGAGCTTGGCATTCCGCTCTTCACGATTCTCGCTCCTCACAGGCGGTCCCTTGTTCCAGGACTCAGGCCGTCCCGGCCCTGGTGGGACTTCGACCCCAGCCTGCCGACAGACGCCAAGCAACAGATGTACTTCATGGAGCAGGTGGCAGACGAGTTGATGCGCCGTAATGGCGATGGCGACTCAACGTGGGCCAACCTGGACATGATGCTGGATGACGACGGGAAGCTGGTTTTCGCCAGCTTCCGCGGCTCTCCACCCGACTTGGCGGGAGCCACGTTTCCGAGGACGGGTGACCTCATTGTGGCGGAGCTGTGCTCTTGGGGCTGCGACAACGCAATGGAGGTGCTTCAGCGCGAGCGGCATATGGACCAGCAGAGCGCCATGGTCTCTTTGCGCGAGACTCTGGAGCAGGATCTAGGGAGGATCCTGCTGGGAGCCATTCGTGGTGCGAAAGATGGGACGAGCCGGTTCGTGGTACCGGTCGGGTCAGAGGAGGTCCACGTTGAGATGAGCCTGAATCCTCTCAACCCGCACGTGGGCGCCAGCGACCCCACAGTCCTCAACTTGATGGCCCATGTGGTCGAGGCAACCGACAAAGTTCGTACCCGTCATAGGCGAAAAATCGCCACCTCAATCGCAAACGAGCGTGAGATCACAGCCCTGACGGAGATGAGTGGCCCACAAACCGAGAACTGGGTCGGGAACTGAGAGGAGACGGCGGAGGACACAGGTGGTGCCAACAAGGATTGACTTGGAACGAATTAATAGAGAGTGGTCTTTGCATTGGCACCGCTCTTACCGCTTCATATATTGTCGGCTCAGCAGGCTTTTCTTCTTTGTAACAGCTTGCTGTGCGGCTGTCACCGCCCTCATCTGGTACCTTGCTCTATTCGACGACCTGCAGGTTCGAATCTTCATGAGCGCAGTGATTGTCCTAGTGCCAATGTTCGAGTTCCAGCCCCCACCTAAAACCTGGGCATCGCGAGAGGAGCTGCTCTGGGTCTCGTCATTTCTTGCCCTAACTGTGCTGCTCGTGGCTAGCGAAAGGTTCGGCTGGGCTGGTGTTGGAATCCATGTTGTCCTATTGCTAGTGGCACTTCCTTACGGGTGGGTGGTCTGGAAGCTGATACGCCGCAACTGGCTGTTGATGACCGGATTGATACTGGCACTGGCCGCCATGATGGTTTACTGGGTGGCGGCGTTGGTCGGCGAGCAAGATTCCCTAGATGTGCTGCTATTGCCTCTCCTGGTGGTGCTTTTCTTTGGGGTTGCCTGGACACCGGTGGCATCGCGGGCATTGGACCTTGCCCAACGATGGAAGAACCGTAGAGTCGGCGGTCCTGGTATGCGTGCAGTTGCCATGGCCATCCTATTCTTCCCCGTAATCCTGGTTGCGATGGCCGTACCCGGCATGGTCGGTCTCAGTGCAACCTGGTCGGCCGTATCCCTGATGCTCGTAGGATTCTTGCTAAGCGTAGTAATTGCGGAACCGTTGAGACGCTTCCTCTTGGAATGGGGAAACCTAATGCCGGATAGGGAACCAGTACAAACTGAAGAGGCACGTAATGTGGGCCGATGACCTTTCGCCGGACACCTCATGGACTAGTCTCTGGTCCGGGTACATTCGGTGCGGCAATTGTTCAGGTATTCGCACATTCTATGATCCTTGTCCTGCCTGTGGAACTGCTCTACCAAGGGAGAGGCACACCCTTATGGTTGATGATGGACGAGAAATCTCGGCCTCACCCGTCTACATGGGGGCAGAGACACGGTATGAGGACTATGTCTATTTGCAGCTGATGGAGCGCGAATGGCAACGCATGACACGCGACTCGGTGTCAAAGATTCGATTGCAGCACACGGAGCAGGTTTCCACAGGCGCTTCACTGGTGCTGTTGTTTTGGACATATTTTGAAACTCGGCTCGAACACCTTCTTCGCAATGGCCTTCGCCATGTTCCCCCCTCGTTCTTGGAAGACGCACTCAATCGGTATTCCTCTGTCGGTGCGCGACTGGATAGGTTCTACAGAATCGCATTTGACTCGACGTATCACTCGGATCTCGTGTCCTTAGGACATTCCGACGTAAGTACCCACCTAGCTAGGGTTCAGGAACAACGAAACTCGTTCGTACATGGATCGCCCCAGAGCATTGACGACTCCCTCGCCGTTTCTGTTGTGGAAATGCTCAAGCGAGAGCACGAGGCATGGATTGCAGTCTTCAATCATCGTGTCTCCAGACCGCAAACGAGATAGGTGACGGCAAGTACGGTTGCTGCCGAGAGTACAGGAGTAAGTCAAGTGAGATCCCGAAAACAAGGCTGGACCGGCCTACTGAAACGAGAAGGAGCTGACTTCCTTGCTTGGGCTAGGGAAGAACGGGTGCTTTCGAATAGGCTCCTCCTCCTTGCCACGGCTCTTTCGACTCAGCTACGTGGGAGTGTTCTCACGCCAGAAGAAGCTCACGATGTTTGGGAAGCCGTGCCAGCGGTGCTTAGCCGTTGCAATGAACAGGCGACCTATGAAATGCCCGGGGCTGCGTGCGCATACGCGTGGCTACATATGCTCGAACGGTACGTACGGACATGGCTTGCGTTGGAGAGACTCGTTGAGAAGAATTGTCTCCCAATGGGCACGAATGGGGTACGCGCCCTGGACGTAGGGACGGGTCCGGGGCCAGCCGCATTCGCGATTCACGACTTCTATGTCGCCATGGTCGGCTATTCCGAGGTGACAGGTAACCCCAAGTGGAGACAGCCACCACAGGTGATCTGCGTCGAATCCAAGAGGAGACCCAATCATTTCAGACACCAACTAGCTGAACTGCTATTTCAGCAGGCCGGGCGAGAGCCGAAAAGTGTACTTTCGATGGCTTCCACGCTGGGTGATTTTCTGGAGTTTGAACCGACACAGGAACGCAAGCAATACCTTGAGGTCCTGCGGAGTGAGGAGGACGAGTACTTTGACGACCTAGCCGGCCGGTGGGATTCGAATCGTGTTTACTTGCCGGATGAAGCAAATGACATGGCTCAATCGCTGCACCGCTACCGGCTAGTAACGTTCAGTAATTTCCTTACTACTCCCGGTTTAGTGAAATCCGTTGAACCTAATCTGGTCGAGGTGCTACACGATGCTGCCCCAGGAACGGTGGTGCTTGTTCTGGGTGGCAGCGGTGACCGATATCAGAAAATCTACGATTGCGTTGATCGTATGGCCAACCCTTCCGGGTTTGAACTAACAGTTGAGGGTGATTTAGTCTCTTGTTCGGACAGCGAACTTGCGGGCCAAGTCTATGAACAAGGACGGCTATTCTACGAAATCCTTCAGGGACTTGATCACAACGAAGATGAAGCCACAGAGACTGTTCGCAGGTATTTCGAGCGTGGTGCTCCAATTGACTTCCGCTCAAGTCAGATACGAGCATACCGGAAGCGGCGATTCTCGAAGACTTGAGGGAGGTGGATGCGGAACCGCTGGCACCGGCAATCGTAACGTCGGTGTGGTTCGCGTCCGATCAGAGTATCCGGGGCCGCCTACTCCCCGACACCTGAGATCAAGGAGGCCTGGCAGGGTCACGGACCACCCAGCCACATCTCGAAGATGGTGCCATCTACCGTCCCCTTCGGCCCACCAACCGGTACGGTAGACAGAACCGAGCCGTTCTGCGTCATCTCCTCGACGTCTCTCCCCGGTATTGGGCTGTCATCGGGCATCGGAATCGTGTAGCGCACCACGGCATTGTCGGGCACCACCACGATCTCCTTCACGAAGCTCTCGATGAAGGCCCTGCGCTCGGTCAGCTCGCTCTCGTTCAGGAACACTCTCAGGTCTTGGGCGTAGGCCGTCATAGTCAGGACCTCTCTGCTCTGGGAGAGGGGCGCTCTCGCCTCTGCCCGATGCCTCAAACCCTCCTGACGCTCCCTGTGGTCGCGGGTGTGGGAATGTGGAGATTTCATTGAGCAAGTTCCAGACGGCCACGCTGGAAAACTAGTACCCGGTGAGGGCGAGACGACCAATGCCGTTCGGCGCAGGATCAGGGCTGTGGCTGCCGCGCTGGGCAACGCGTTGACGGTCGCCGAGTCGAGAACGCCGGGCACCTCTGGACCGCCACTGGCGACGGTCGCCACGGCCGGGTAGAGACGCCGCCAAGACCAGACGCCTTTCGGGAAGGGACGCCGCACCGCTGAACAGGTTCATTATCTGTACCAGTTTGTGCTAATGTGTGTAGGCCTTACCAGTAACGAGGTTGGTAAGCGGCGGAGGTAACTGTTACGGCTACGGCGTCCCGAAACCCAAAGTTTGAGGCGCATGAGAGACCGCCTCTGCTCACCTCACTTGGCCTCGGCGCGCAGTTCAGCCTCATGGCCACGGCCACGCTGTTGGTCACGCCGGTCATCGTGGCAAACGAGTCGGGCCACGGCGAGGACTACCTGATTTGGATGGTCTTCGCCTCTCTGGTGGTCGTCGGGCTGTCTACGTTGCTGCAGGTCCGGCGCGTTGGGCCCGTAGGTGCGGGGGCCGTGCTCCCCATGTTCACCGCGGCCGTCTCCATCCCTTTCTGCATCACGGCAGCCTTTGAGGGCGGTCCTGCTGCGCTCACCACCCTTGTAATTGCCACTGCGGTCGTGCAACTCATCATCTCTCGGTGGCTCATCATCCTGCGCCGCGTCGTGACGCCCACCGTGGGTGGCATTGTCATCCTCATCCTGTCTATTACCCTCGCGTCTGTCGTGTTCAAGCTGCTGGATGACGCGGCGCAGGAAGACCCCGTAGCAGCGCTCGTACCTGCGGCGGTGACTCTGGCCGTTGTGGCCGCGGTCACCCTTCGGGGGGCGGCGCTGCTTCGGCTGTGGGGGCCCGTTGTCGGGATCGTCGCCGGCACGGCAGTTGTCGCGATAATGGGAGGCTATGACGCAACCCGTGTCCTCGACGCCTCATGGATAGGCGTTCCGGCGTCTGCCCCCGGCCTGGCCTTCGACTTCGGCATCACCTTCTGGACGCTGCTGCCGTCATTCCTTTTCCTCGGCGTCATCTTCTCCATTCACTCGAACGGCGAGTCCATCTCCATGCAGCGCGTTGCCTGGCGAGAGGACCGTGCCATCGACTTCAAGGAGGTGCAGGGCGCCCTCGCAGGGAGCGGCGTCAGCAACCTCATGGCCGGCTTCGGCGCCACCGTGCCGAACATCATCAACTCGGGCATCATTTCCTTTGTGCGGACCACGGGCGTTGCCTCACGGAGCGTCGGGTACAGCATCGGCATCATCCTGCTGGCGCTCGCATTCACGCCAAAGGTGTCTGCGATATTCAGCACAATCCCCGGCCCGGTGATGGCGGGTTACCTCATGTTGGTGTGCGGCACGTTGTTCGTCGACGGCGCACGCACCATCATTCTGAACGAGCCCAATCGCGAGAAGGTGGTGGCGGGCGGGATCTGCTTCTGGATCGGCGCGGCATTCCAGTTCGGGCTTATAACGCTGCCGGACGTTGGGCCGGTTGTTGGCGGGCTGTTCAAGAGCGGCATCACCACTGGCGGCTTTGCGGCAATCCTGATGATCCTGTACCTGGAGCTGACGAACCCGCGGCGGATGCGCTTTCAGTCCCGGCTCAACGTGGAGTCGCTGCCTGAACTGAACGAATTCATCGACAAGTTTGCGACGAGACGCAAATGGAACACAGCCATGAAGAACAGGCTCAGCGCCGTAGCCGAAGAGACGCTGCTCACCCTCGCCCCGCTCGATCTCGAAGGGGAGCGCGAACCGCGGGCGCCGGATGCGGAACAAGTCCCGGAAACCGAGCGCAGTCTTGTTGTGGTGGCGTCCAGCGAGGGGCTCTCAGCCGATCTGGAGTTCATCGCAGGCCCCAGCGGGGAACTGAACATTGAAGACCGCATCCGGCAGTTGCAGCAGTACGACGCCGAGTCCGTCGTGGAAGACGAAACGTCTTTGGTGCTGCTGAGGGCATACGCCAGCTCGGTCCGCCACCAGCAGTTCCATGGCACAGACGTGGTCACCGTTCGGGTGAGTCCCCCTGCCCAGTAAGTCTAAGCCGGCAGACGGGCTGACTCGGCGCAGGCCGGAACAGAGAGTTGCACCATGCGATTTGTACCCAAGGTGATGAGCACCCAGCATCCGGACAACGCCACGCCTGCACCCTTCGCAGACGCTGAGGGCGTGCTGAAGGGCGAGGGTGAGGTGGACGAGGCCCACGAGATCTTCGCCCTTGGCTGCAATGAACAGATGTGGGACTCGGAGGGCAAGGAGGCGGACAACCACGTCGTCCAGAAGCTGCTGACCGGCTACCCCGACTTCTTCCAGGACGACCGCCGCCTTGGCCACGACGTCATCCTGACCTTGCGCGTTCCAAACCCCTCAGTGGAGCGCGACATGCGCAAGTCTATGGTGGAGGCGCTCCAGAGCGTGCCCTCGGCATGGGACGTGGCCAGCGGCTTCTACGCCGGCATGGAGGAGGAAAACGCCCCCATCCAGGAGGTCATCCTGCCTTTCACCACCAGCGCGCAGGAGCTCACGCTTGTCGAGGCCTACTACCGCCAGGTCATCGTGGGGCAGGAGACGCATGCGCTGCCCGGCGGCCGTACGATACGGGACTGGATTGGCGAGTTTTCTCCCAAGCGCATCCGTCTCATCCCGCTCGTTGAGGACCGCGACAACCTGCTGCGCATTGATACCATCGTCGACGAGTACCTGCGCGGCCGGGACCTACCCTACCAACGAGTGTTCCTTGCGAGGAGCGACCCTGCCCTGAACTACGGCATTGTAGGCGCAGAGCTCATCCTCAAGGTGGCATTGCAGCGGCTCCACAGGTTGGAGGGGCAGATCGGCATTCCGCTCTACCCCATCATCGGCGCCGGCTCCGCGCCCTTCCGCGGCCACCTGACGCCGCTGAACATCGATCGTACCTTCCTCGAATATCCCAGCGCGCAGACCGTCACAGTCCAGTCCGCGTTCAAGTACGACTATGACAGGGAGACGGTCCGTGACTCTATTGCCTTGTTGCGGGCGCACACCCGCCGAGACCCTCGGCCGGTGGACGAGCAACGGGCGCTGGAGATCATCGAGAAGACGACAGCCGCATATCAGGAGCGCGTCGTGCAGCTTACTGACGTCATAGCTGCGGCATCTGCCCACGTGCCACGGCGCCGCGAGCGCAAGATGCACGTCGGACTGTTCGGCTACGGGCGCTCTCTCGACGGCGTTGGCGGCGCGACGCTCCCGCGGGCCATCGGTTTCGCGGCATCTCTGTACTCCATCGGCGTCCCGCCGGACCTTCTCGGCTTGAGCGCACTCGATGAGGACGACTGGGCATTTGTGCGGGAGAGCTACCCAAGCGTCGCCGAGGATCTTCGAGCCGCGCTGCGCTTCACCAACGAGCGGCACGTCCGAGAGCTCCTCGGTGAAGACTCGATGCGAGTCGTCGCGCGGTTCACAGATGAGGTTGACCGCATCCACGAGGGGCTGACGAGCGCCATCTGGGCCGCCATCAAGGACGACGCGCCGGTCGAGGTGCGGCACTACGTTGAACAGGCTGCCAAGATCCGGCGGTATCTTGGATAGTTGAGCGAAACGATTGCCGAGTGGGCCATTTCGATATTGCCATGAACCGCTACAATTCGGCCTAACGGTGATGCCGTCAATGGTCAGTGGATGAGTCCACAGGATGGAGTGCCGATGCTGACCGCAGAGGAGAATGAACTCTTCACCCGGGTAGGGCCAGGCACCCCGATGGGCAGGCTGATGCGCTGGTACTGGCATCCCATCGCGGCCGTGTCCCAGCTCGACGAGAACCCGGTTCGGGCGGTCCGCCTGCTGGGTGAGAACCTGGTGCTCTTCCGGGATAGGTCGGGCAGGATGGGTCTCATCGAGGGACGCTGCGCCCACCGGCGCGTTGACCTGCGGTTCGGTATCCCTGAAGCCCAGGGGCTGCGCTGCCCCTACCACGGCTGGCTGTACAGCCCCCAGGGGCAGTGCCTGCAGATGCCGGACGAGTCAGCGGACAGCACCTTCCCCAGTCGCGTGAAACTACAGTCGTACCCGGTGCAGGAGCTCGCAGGGATTGTCTTCGCCTACCTTGGGCCAGAGCCGGCGCCGCTGCTGCCGAACTGGGACCTCTTTGTGCTGGAGAACGTGGCGCGGGACGTGGGATTCCAGGTGCTCAACTGCAACTGGCTGCAGGTGCAGGAGAACGACATGGACCCGGCGCACTTGGAGTGGCTGCATGGCAACTTCTCCAACTATGCTCTCGAACGCATCGGGCGGAATGACCTGCAGCGTCCGCCTCGCAACCCTGAAGGGGTGCGCAAGCCGGTGGGCGAACGCCGCGATTGGGCTGTGTATGAACAGGGCGTCATGAACTACGCCAAGACGCCCGACGGACTTCGCGAGGTGCGTCCTTCCATCTTCCCCAACGTCAACAGCTTCACCACGGACTTCATGTACCGTGTGCCCATGGACGACTCCCACACGCTCCACGTTTTCTTCACGTCCTACGCGCAGGACCCGGATGAGCCTCCGCAGGAGAGTATCCCGTACTACATCGTGCCGCCTTCGGTGGACACCCACGGCAATCCTGTCTGGGACGAGCTCGACAACAACGGCGGGCAGGACGCCATGATATGGCTCGCCCAAGGGCCCATCGTCGACCGCACGAAGGAGCGGCTCGGCGAGTCCGACCGGGGGGTGCTCATGTACCGGGAGTTGTTGCGGCAGCAGCTGCGCATCGTCGAGGACGGCGGCGAACCGATGAACGTCGTCCGCGACTCGGCAAAGAACGTATGCATCACCGTGCCCCCGCGAGATGGATCGCCTCTCGAGTGGAATGGCCCGGACAACCATCTGATGAACCGCGTAACTGGCCCTTACAAGCACTCACCGGTCGTGCGCGGCATGGTTCGGAAGTTTAGGGGCAAGGATGCGCTGGATGGCCCCGTCTACTAACCTTTCCAATGCCTGCCGGGCTTGGTGGGCCCGCAGCCCGAAATCTTGGCAACGTTCATGAGCAACGGCCCGCCTTGACGACAAGTATGAGGTGCGGCTAGCCGCCGCCAATGCGCTTCGACAGCACCTGGAAGTGTTCTACAACTCATGTATTAGTGTTGACACAGTATATATTTCGTGTATACTTACTTACATTGATACGTTGTACAACTTATTTTTTGAGAGGTGCCACACATGGTCTCCACCAACCCAACAAACAGCCAGCCTGTGCCGCGAAGGCGCCCCCCGCCGCGCGTCGTTGAGGTTCGCCGCGTTGAGCGGATCACGCCGCGCATGGTGCGCATCACCCTCGGCGGCAGACAGTTGAAAGGCTTTCAGTCCAAGGGGCCTGCTGAACACGTTCGCATCTTCATGCCGGACCCGGAAACGGGCGAGTTGCTCATGCCTGTCGAGGGTCCCGAGGGGCTCGCATTCCCGGCGGACCGCCCACGCCCGATGAGCCGCGCATACACCCCGCGGCGCTGGGACGCCGACGCTTGCGAGCTCGACGTCGACATCGCGCTGCATGAGCACGGGCCGGGCGCCGCGTGGGCGTCCAACGTGACAGCGGGCGACACCGTCGTAATCGGTGGGTCTGCCGGCGGCGCATACTTCCTCGATGCCGAGGCCGAGTGGTACGTCATCGGCGGTGACGAGGCCGCGCTCCCCGCAATCTGCACGCTCCTTGAGGCGCTGCCGCCCACGATGCGCGCCCAAGTCTACGCCGAGGTGCACGACGCGGACGAGGAGCAAGAGCTCTCGTGCGCCGCGCCCTTCCAGGTCACGTGGCTGCACCGTGAGAACCGTTCAACGCCCGGCCGGCTGCTGGCTGAAGCAATGAAGGTGGCGGAACTGCCCGAGGGCGACGGCCGGATCTGGGTCAGCTGTGAGGCCGGCGTCATGCGGGAAATCCGTAAGCACTTCATCGAGGACCGAGGATTGGACCGCTCTGTGTTGAGGACCCAGGGATATTGGAAGCAGGGCGAAGTCAACCACCCTGACCACGATATGGGGGACGACGTCTAGCGTCCTCGTTCTTCTGCGCGCGGTGACGCAGATGCGTACTGACTGGTGTGTCCCACGCGGGTTGCCCACACCAGTTCATCCGGCTAGGCTGGGCTGGGTTCTATGGGCAGGCCCGATCCGGTCGCTATCTCCCACTGAAACCCGTCGGGATCGGCGAAGTAGCCCGAATAGCCGCCCCAAAACGTCTCACTCGCCGGCTTGACGATGCGTGCTCCGGCCGCCGCAGCCTCTTCGAGGACAGCATCCACTTGGGCACGCGAGGCTACGTTGTGCGCGATGGTGAAGGCATGTTTCCCAAACTCACCAATGCCAGCCTGGTCCGACGCGGCATCGTCCGCCAGAGCGTCCCGCGGATACAGCGACAACATCACATTGGTGAGCAAGAAGAACGTGATTGATGCGCTGCCTGCGTCATGCACGGGAAACCCCAGCCCGTCGCGATAGAACCGCGTTGAAAGTTCCAGGTCAGACACACCAAGCGTGATGATGCTTATCCGAGGTTCCATGGATCACATTCCTCCTAAGGGTGTCCCCCCAGTATGGCTCATCAACACTGGGGTTGTCATTCAATGGCCTGCCACGGGTGAAAGAGATCGAACCTCGCTGTACTATTGACCTGTGAGCAGTTGGAGTGAGCGCTTTCGCGACAAGACCCGGGATACCCTGGCCGAGGCGCTTGCCGAGCTCGGCGTGGCGGCTGAGATGGCTGAACGAGACCGGCCGGAAGAGTCTCTCGGCAAGAGGCTGTTCACCCGCTCTCTCGGCCTCGTTGACATTGCAGATGGGCCGATCGCATGGGTGAATGTCATCAAACAGGACGGCTCCGACAAGAGCCCGCCGCAATGGTGGTTCGTCTTCGGCATACCGGACAATCGGGAGATGCCGAAGGAGGGCGCCATCAAGCTGACGACCCTTCGCAAGAAGTCCTTCCCGCTGTTTGGGCGAGTTCTGGATGTCACATGGCGCGGCAAGGACATGGATACCGGGCTCATTAGCGTCCTCTCGGAGGACGCCACCGTCGACGAGATGGTGAAGCGGGTGAAGGATATGGAGCTTCAGAATCGCTCCACCAGCTTCCAGGGTTGGACACTTCGGGCCAACAAGAACTTCGAGCTTTCCTCAGACGACTGGGAGGCGCTCCAGACTATCGCTTACTACGTCACGATGACGCCAGTGGGGTGACATAAGCAGCATAGTAAGTGTGCGTGTACAACATCACTGGAGTTGACCAAACGAGCCCAAGGCGCGCCGGGTCCGCGCGCCGATAAGGTGTCGGAAGGGTGCGCTATTCTTTGTCAGCGGACGGACGAGCGTTGCTGCCCATCCGTGCTATTGCGGTGAACACAGCCAAGGTGACCACTATCGCCACAACGGCAATCGCGATCCCTGCTGAAGCGCCAATGAACCCCGCAATCTCACTGAAGGCCATAGCATACCTCCACGTATGGCAAGGCCTGTCGTTCGGTGATGCGGTATTGTACCCCCGACCGTCAATCCCCGGCCAGCCTTGCTACGGACGGGATTTGAGCTATTCCGGCGCGGCGTCTGTCCGCCTATGACACCACCTCTCAAGTTCAGTGCTGCCTCTGGCGACGGACATGGTGTATTGCTTTAGTTTGCATCGCAAACTAAAATTCCCCTGCGGCGTTGAACATCTGTACACTGGATGTTGCGCAGCCGCGGACATACTCGAATGCGCTGCGCTCTGCAGCCCCTCAAGGAGCACGACAATTGAATGGCGCCCGCAATCACGCGTCCCCGGAATTTGCCATTGAGGTCCGCGGTCTCCATAAAACCTATGGCAGCCACGAGGCCGTCCGCGGCATCGACCTCCAGATCGCGCCGGGCGAGGTCTTTGCGCTGTTGGGGCCCAACGGCGCGGGCAAGACGACCACCGTCGAGATCCTCGAGGGCCACCGCACCAGGTCGAGTGGGCAAGTGTCCGTGCTGGGCCACGATCCGGGCCTGAACGACCGTGCACACAAGCAGCGTGTGGGCATCGTGTTGCAGTCAACCAGCGTCGACCAGTATCTCTCCGTGGAGGAGACTATCAACCAGTTCCGAGGCTACTACCCCCATCCCTTGCCGCTGGAGGATCTGCTGGACCTCGTCGGCTTGCAGGCCCAGCGCCGGGAGCGCGTGAAGAAGCTATCCGGCGGGCAGCAGCGGCGGCTTGACGTCGCCATCGGTCTCGCAGGCAATCCGGAGCTGTTCTTTCTCGATGAACCGACGACGGGGTTCGACCCGGCCGCTCGGCGCGGGGCCTGGGAGATGGTGCGGGGGCTCAAGTCGCTGGGCAAGACCGTGCTCCTCACGACCCACTACATGGAAGAGGCCGAGTATCTTGCGGACCGCGTCGCCATCCTGGTGCAGGGGAAGATCGTTGCTGAAGGCGCGCCTGGCGATCTCGCTCTGCGCGCCCGGGCGACCACCGTCCGCTTCCGCCTGCGCGACGGCGCACCGCCTATCCCAAGCGAACTTCAGGCAACATCCGATGGCAACGGCGCATACTCGCTCGCGGCGGACAACCCGACGCGCACCCTTCACACCCTGACGGCGTGGGCGGTGGAGAACGGCATCGAGCTTGAGGAGCTTACCGTCACGCACCCCACGCTGGAGGACCTCTTCATCGAGCTGGTCGGCGAGACCGGCGGGAGCGAGGAGTAGCTATGAACTCCGTTGTGCTCGCGTTCCGGCAGGTACGCTATGAGAACAGCGCTTTCTGGCGCAACCCGGCGGCCGCCTTCTTCACCATCGTCTTCCCGCTCATGTTTCTGGTGATCTTCAACCTCATCTTCGGCAGCCAGGAGGTCACGGACGAGAACGGGAACACCTACAACCTTTCCACCTTCTATGTACCCGGCATCATGGTCTTCGCGGTGGTGGGAGCCACGTACACCAACGTCGCGATGGGAATCGCCTTTGCACGGGACGGCGGACTGCTGAAGCGCGTGCGCGGCACCCCGCTGCCGAGCTGGTCGTACCTGGCTGGCAAAATCGTGCACTCGATATTGCTGACAGTGCTGCTGGTCGTCATCGTTGCGGGCGCCGGCTGGCTGGCCTTTGGCGTCGACTTGCCGACGAACAAGTTGCCGGCCGTCCTCCTGACGCTGGCCATCGCGGCGGCGACGTTCTGCACGCTGGGGTTGGCAGTCACCTCGATCATCCCTAACGCAGACGCGGCGCCCGCCATCGTGAACGCATCCATCCTGCCGCTGCTATTCGTGTCGGACGTGTTCATCCCACTGGATGACGCGCCCGTCTGGCTCACCACCCTGGCCGACGTCTTCCCCGTGCGGCACATGGCGCTTGCCATGCACTCGGCCTTCAACCCATTCGAGGCTGGGGCAGGGTTCGAGTGGGCGCACCTGCTGGTGATGGCGGCGTGGCTCGTCGCCGGGGCGCTCTTTACGATTCGCTTCTTCCGGTGGGAGCCCCGGCGCTAGCGGAAGTTTCGCCTAGCGCTCGTACCAGCCGGACCCGAAGATGAGACCGTCGTGTTGCCTGGCCCATGTGTGCTTTTGCGACTCATCGCCGGTTAACGGGTTCAGCAGCGTGTAGTCGACCCAGACACCGTCCTCGGTCGCGGCCAGTAGCGGCTCACCGTAGTAGTATCCCGTCGAGTCCACGCGCTCCTCCGGGTCGCGGTTCACAAACATAGGATTGTGGTGGGCGATAGTACGGCCCTCTTCATTGATGATGAACACGTACCACTCGCCGTCCACATTGGCCGGGTCACTATAGTACTCCACAGACTCCTCGCGCCCTATGCGTTCATAGCGCTGGATCGCTTCGTCGACGAGAGCCTTGGTGTACAGGCTGGGCACGCTTTCAGTCGGTGGGGGCAGCGCGGGCGGCTCTTCGGTGAGAGCAAGGAAGGCAACCACGAGCGCCGCTACCGCGATCAAGACCGAGACACCCGCAATGCCCAACGACAAGCGATCCGACATTCATTCCCTCCAATGCGCCCTTCAATCGGACGCAGGCTTCTGACGTTAACCATGGAGTCAAGGGCGCGTTGACTACGCCGTTCCGCACTCATTGTATAGCACCATGTATTCCACCATGCAATTTACACGTGTCAGTGCCCCTCCAGGTTATCAATCGCCTTGACCCTCAAGCACTCTCGCCCTGTAACGACATCCATCGCTCAAGCGGCTACACTGGGCAAACCGGCCAACCCACCCATTCTGACAGGAGGCTTCGACCAGACGTATGGACCTGCGCGATGTCCTCGAAGGCATCAGACCCGTTGACGTCACGGCCATACGCGCCGCAGAAGCGCGGCAGGCGGCGCTGACGAAGCCGCCGGGCAGCCTGGGCCGGTTGGAGGAGCTGTCCGTGCAGCTTGCGGGCATCCAGGGCACAGACCGTCCCGTCATCCGGGGTAAGGCCATCATCGTGGCGGCCGCCGACCACGGCGTGGTGGCGCAGGGTGTGACGGCTTACCCGCAAGAGGTCACGGCGCAGATGGCGCTGAACTTCCTCGCCGGTGGGGCCGCCATCAGCGTGCTCGCGCGCAGGACCGGTGTAGACCTGGTCATCGTCGATGCCGGCGTGGCGACGCCATTGCCCGAGCACCCTGACCTGCGTATGCTCGGCATCGGCCGCGGCACGGCGGACATCACTGCGGGCCCGGCGATGTCGCGGTCGCAGGCCGAGGCGTGTATCACGGCGGGTGTGGAGCTGGCGTTGGAGGCGGCTGAGCGCGGGGCCGACGCCATCGGCACGGGCGACATGGGCATCGGCAACACCACGGCGTCGAGCGCCATCGTCGCGGCGCTGACGGGACGGCCGCCGGGTGAGACGACGGGCCGCGGCGCCGGCCGCACTGACTCTGAGCTCGCCGCAAAGGCGACAGTCGTCGAGCGCGCTTTGGCGGTCAACAAGCCGGACGCCGGTGACCCGATTGACGTGCTGGCCAAGGTGGGCGGCTTCGAGATCGGTGTGCTGACCGGCGTGGTGCTGGGCGGGGCGTACGTCCGGTGCGCCGTAGTCATCGACGGCTTCATCTCCGGCGCGGCCGCGCTCATTGCGCACCGGCTTTGCCCGCAAGTGCGCGACTACCTGGTGGCGGGGCACCTCTCGGCTGAAGCGGGTCACCGCGTCGTGCTGAAGGCGCTGGGACTGCGGCCGCTGCTGGAGCTCGACATGCGGCTCGGCGAGGGCACCGGCGCCGCGCTTGCGATGGGCCTCCTGGAGGCCGCGGCGGCGACGCTGTCCGATATGGCCACCTTCGCGGAGGCGGGCGTGTCAGACAGGCTGGCGGACGAGACGAGAGGCGCGCCATGAGAAGCCTGCTACAGGCATTCGGCTTTCTGACCATTCTGCCTGTCGGCGGCGGGCGGGAGCGGGCGATGGGGCCATCGAGAGCGTTCTTCCCGCTGGTGGGGCTGGCCCTTGGCGGAGCGCTGGCCGGCCTCGACTGGCTGATGGACACAGCGGTGCCGCCGCTGGTCGTCGACGCGCTCCTGGTCGCCGTGCTGCTCGCGCTCACGCGGGCCATTCACACCGAGGGGTTTCTGGACGCCTGCGACGGCCTCTTCGGCGGACACTCGCGTGAGGACCGGCTGCGCATCTTGCGCGACACCCACGTGGGCGCCTTCGCCGTTGCTGGGGGCGTCGCGCTGCTGCTGCTCAAGTGGTCGCTGCTGGTGAGCGTGCCGTTGGACGTGCGATGGGAGATGCTCGTGCTGTTCCCGTGCCTCTCGCGGCTGGGGATGCTGGGGACGATGGCCGCCTTCCCCTATGCCCGCGCCGAGGGGTTGGGCACCGCCTTCCTCGAAGGCAAGGGGTGGTGGCAGGTCGTTGTCGGGCTTGTCATTGCGCTCTTCGCGGCGTGGGCGCTGCTCGGAGGCGGCGGGCTCGTGGTGGCGGGGGCGGTGGTCGCCGTATCGCTGGCGCTGGGCTGGTGGATGTCGAGGATGTTGGGCGGCATGACAGGCGACACATACGGCGCGGTGAACGAGCTGGCTGAGGCCGCCGCGCTGCTGCTGGGCATCCTGGCCGTGTACTACTGGCCGACGCTGTTCTTCGCGCCATTCTGGGACTAGAGTGGACGCTGACTTACCGCCAAGGAGTTGGGCTTGGGCACATGGAGGCTGGTGCGGCACGGTGAGACGGTATGGAACTTCGAGGGCCGCATACAGGGGCACCGGCACATCCCGCTGACGGAGCGCGGCAGGACGCAGGCGCGGCAGATGGCCGAGCGGCTCGACGGGCAGGTTGCCGGGCCGATCTACAGCAGCGATCTGGGCCACGCCCTCTCGACGGCGCAGGAGCTTGCCGCGGCGTTCGCCGCCGACGTGCGCCCCGATGCCCTCTTGCGCGAGTTCTCCTACGGCGAATGGGAGGGCCTGACGATGGAGCAGGCCAAGGCCAACAACCCGGAGGTGTACGCAATCCGCATCACCGACCGTAACACCGACTTTGCGGCGCCCGGCGGCGAGACCACCATCGAACTGCTGGAGCGCGTCCGGCGATTCACCGACGCCGTCCGCAAGCGCCATCCGGCGGACGACGTCACCATCGTGGCGCACGGCGGGTCCATCCGGGCCGTCGCCGTGTGCCTCCTTGCACTGGACAGGGAGCACTTCTGGCGGCTGCGGCTCTCGCATGGCAGCCTCTCGGTGGTGACCGTGCAGCCGGAGGCTTGCGTGCTCGATCTCTGGAATGACACCAGCCACCTCGTTGACACCCAGTCGAGGACCATCCCGTGAGCCGGCTGACGCTGGTCCTCGGCGGCGTGCGAGCGGGCAAGAGCGCCTTCGCGCAGCGGCTCGCGTCCAGCGGACGTCGCGTTCTCTTCGTCGCGACGGCGGAGGCCGGGGACGCCGAGATGGCCGCCCGCATAGCCGCACACCAGGCGGACCGCCCGCCGGAGTGGACGACGCTGGAGGCGCCGGTGGACGTCCTTGGCGCGCTGTCGCCGGTGGTGGACGACTACGACACCGTGCTGCTGGACTGCCTGACGCTGTGGGTCAGCAACCTGTTGCTCCGGACGCCGGACCCGGCAGCCAGCGAGGTAATCACCGCGGCGGCCGAGGAGCTGCTGGCGTTGCATCGTCGCAGCGAGGCGGCGTGGATCGTCGTCAGCAACGAGGTGGGTCTCGGCGTCATTCCGCCGACGGAACTGGGGCGCGCCTACGAGGACGCGCTCGGGCGCGTGAACCAGCTCTTTGCGGCGCAGGCCGACGCCGTGTACTTCATGGCCGCCGGGCTGCCGGTGCAGCTCAAGGGCGAGCCGGGGCCGCCGCCGGCGACGGCTTGATGTTTTCACAGTCCACGCTAGTCGGTCGCAACAGCCTCGCGCAACGTGCCAATGTCAGTCGGGCCGTGCTGCGCTACTTGGGCGGCAGCGCCAGGGCCGTCGTCGCGCCGTAGCGCACCCACTCTGCGAGGTTGGCATCGGCTTCGATGGCTTCCGGGCCTACGAGGACCCAGCCGCGCATGGGGCGGCCGGAGTAGTCCATCTCGCAGACGTGGTCAATCTCCAGCGTGGCGGCGTACTCGTCCCTGGGTACGCGCACGATGAGGTCGTCGTTGAGGACGCAGCAGGCCAGGTTGCCCTGCAGCATGAACGCCATCCCGCCAAACATGCGCTTCTGCTCGAGCGTGGGCTCGGGCCAGAGCATGCCAAGGACGCGGTTGGCGAGGTCCTGGTTGTAGGGCATTTGGCGGCTCCTTGACGTGCAGGTTTGGGTCAGTCCACGCGCCGGATGACGTCCGGGACGTTGTTCTTTGGCGAGTTCACGAGGGCCGAGACCTCATAGGCCCGCATGTACTCCGCCGGGTAGGGGGCGAGGATGTCCGAGAGGATGGCGGAGTCCTTCACGTCGGGGTCAAGCCAGAGGTCCTCCAGGTCAGGCGGAAGGATGACGGGCATGCGGCCGTGGATGGCGCTGACGAGGCTGTTGGGCGTGGTGGTGATGATGGTGCAGGACTGGATGCGCTCACCCTCGGGGTCCCGCCAGGTCTCCCAAAGGCCGGCGAAGGCGAAGGGCTCGCCGGAGCGCAGCGTGATGCGCATGGGGCGTCGCGCCTTGCCCTCGCGCTGCCACTCGTAGAAGCCGTCGGCGATGACGAGGCAGCGGCGGCGCTGCAGGGCGGTGCGGTAGCTTGGGCGTTCGGCGACGGCCTCAGCGCGGGCGTTGATCATGCGGTGGCCGACGGACTTGTCCCTGGCCCATGAGGGGATGAGTCCCCAACGCATGAGGACGGCCTCGCGGTGGCGGCGACCGTCGCCGGGGCCATCGGCGGCGCGGACGGTGAGCACGGACTGGGTGGGCGCGACGTTGTAGTCCGGCGCGAGGTCGAGGCCGCCCGCGTCGAAGTCAAAGCGCAGGGCAAGCTGGTCCGCCCCCGCAACGAGGCTGTAGCGTCCGCACATGGTCGCGCTCCTTCCCTTGGGTGTGCGTATTTTCCTACGGCTGGACGGGTGATGTCACGGGCGCTGGAGGTGCGACACCCACCAATTTATCGGTTTGGATTCTCAGCGGCGGGGGAGGTTGTTTGCTCTTTGTTTTGTATCCTCCTTGTCGTATTTTAGCTACAAGTCAATGAATTCTTTTTTTGGGGGGATACACCCTCCAGCGTAGCTACCCGGGGCCACAAGGGTAACAGTTTTTTTGGCGTCCCCGACTCGTTGGATGGTGTAGTTGAGTACGTCGATGTGTTCCATGGATGTGAGGGTAGCCTTGGGTTGGGCTTTCGGGCAACGTGGTTGTGGCAGGGTTGGGATAGATCGGGGCGGTCCATGTCCAGATGCCCATCCTTCCAGCGTCTTTGGATTCCTGCCTTCGCAGGAATGACGCTTGGGGGTGCAGTGGGGGTGCAGGAATGACGGTAGGGGGTGCGGGAATGACGTATGAGGATGCAGTCAGTAGCGCGGGGTACACCCCTGGTGTACACTACGCCGTCAGACGGCGGTCTCGTACGCGCGCCTGAATGCTCTTCAATTTCCCCCAAGGCAAACGGTGGGCGCGGCGAGCGCCGCAGGCATACGCTGGAGGAAGCCATGCCAGCATCGACGCCCACGTTCCGAATCCTCAAGGCCGACCGAGTGATGGACGGCCGCGACTCTCCCGTGCAGACCGGCGTGTCCGTGCTGCTGCAGGACGACCGCATCCGCGCCGTCGGCCCGGACGAACAGATCGCCTTCCCCGACGGCGCGTCGGGCGAGGTGCTCGAGTTTCCGGGCGGGACGCTGCTCCCCGGCCTCATCGACTGCCACACACACACGAACATGCCCGGCACGGGCCGCCGCGGCGAGGACGTCAACCGCGAGGACACGGACGCCATTCGTGTGCTGCGCTCGGCGCACAATGTTGCCATCGCGCTGCAGACGGGCGTCACGACAGTCTGCGACTGCGGCGGCTGGAACGAGACGACCTTCTCTCTGAAGGAGGCCATCCGCGAGGGCACCGTCAACGGCCCACGCGTCCTCGCCTCCGGCCGGCCTATCACCACCACCGGCGGCCACTGCTGGTTCATGGGCTCTGAGGCGGACGGCGTCGACGGCGTCAGGAGCGCGGCGCGGCTGCTCATCAAGCAGGGCGCGGACTTCCTGAAGGTCATGGGCACCGGCGGCAGCACCCTCGGCACGGACCCATTCCATCCTGCCTTCTCGATGGAAGAGTTGCAGGCCATCGGCGAGGAGGGGCACCGGCGCGGGAGGCCCGTCGTCGCCCACTGCCGCACGAACGACGCCATGCGCATGGTCGTGGACGCGGGGTTCGACGCCATCATGCACGGCTGGTTCACGGACGACACGGGGGCAAAGATGTACGACCAGGCGCTCGCCGAGCACATCGCGTCGCACGGCGTCCGCGTCAACCCGACGCTGCAGATCACGCGCAGCCGCTTCTTCCTCTGGGAGGAGCGCAAGGAGCGCGGCGAGCTCTCGCCGGACGAGGAGGCGCAGTACGAGCGCATGAAGGCCAGTCACGGCGAGACGCTGGCCCACGCCGGGCAGCTCTTCAAGACAGGCGTCAAGCTCATGGCAGGGTCGGACTGCGGCTGGGGCTACTACCCCTTTGGCCACTTCGACCGGGAGCTCAAGGCAATGGTCGACGCGGGCCTGACGCCCACGCAGGCCATCCAGTCGGCGACCTGCAACAACGCGGAGTTGCTCGGCGTCGCGAGCGACGTGGGCACGGTCGACGCGGGCAAGCTGGCGGACCTGATCGTCGTGGACGGAGACCCGTCGGAAGACATAACGCACATCGGCAACGTCACCGCCGTCTTCCGCGGCGGCGAGCGCGTCAAGTAACTCGAAAACGTCTCCTGCGGTTCACCCTTCGATTTCCCTCAGGACGAACGGCAGGAGACGCGCAGAATAGCAGGCGAAAGACAACGGAGGAGGAAGCGCCATGGCAACGGAGACGGCAATCAAGACCAAGAAGATAGACGCTGACAGCCATTTTCTGCCCCGGAGCAACTTCGGCGACCTGCGGTCGCTGATGCCGGAGTTCACGGAGGAGGAGCTGGACATCATCATCCGCGACGCCGTGGTGTTTGCGGACCCGAACGCGCGCAGCGGCGGCTTCCGCGCGACGGCGGCCGGCCAGCGCACGTCCGGCGGCGACTCGACTATCTCGCAGGGCGTGAGCGCACCGAGGCGCGCGGGCCCCA
>JAPONS010000011.1 GCA_026713825.1 Chloroflexota bacterium
CCCGCCGCGCGCCCCAGTGTGGCGGCGTGGGAGCTCCCCCCGTCCCTGCGACCGCCCGGCCCTTCCTTCACGGGCGCCATCACCGCCGGGACCCGGCGGCTGCCGTCGGAGGTGGAGGAGGCGCTGTGGCAGCTTGCCGCGACGGGGCTCGTGACCGCCGACGGGTTCGGCGCGCTGCGGGGGCTGGTGACGGGCGCGGCCAAGCGGGTGAGCGCGTCGCGGCGGGGCCGGCGGCCGGCGCGACGGCGGACGGGCGGGAGCCGGTGGTCGCTGCTGCAGGCGTTCGAGGAAGCTGAGAACGCCGTTGAGGAGCGGGCGTTCCAACTGCTGCGGCGGTACGGCATCGTCTTCCCGGAGGTGCTCGGGCGCGAGCCGATGGCGCCGTCGTGGCGGACACTGCTGCAGGTGTACCGTCGCGCGGAGGCGCGTGGCGAGATCCGCGGCGGCCGGTTCGTGGCGGGGCTAGTCGGCGAGCAGTTTGCGCTGCCGGAGGCCGTCGAGGCGATGCGCTCGGTGCGGCGGACGGAGCCGACGGGCGAGGTACTGGTGGTCTCGGCGTGCGACCCGCTTAACCTGGCGGGGGTGATCACGCCGGGGCAGCGGGTGCCCGCGGTGTCCGGCAACAAGGTAGCCTTCCGCGACGGCGTTCCGGTGGCGTCGCTGCAGGGCGGCGACGTTGTGCCGCACGCGGAGATGCCGGACGAGGACCGGGACGAGGTGTACCGGGCGCTGGGCGCGCGACGGCAGGCGGCGGGCGACCGTGCGCCGGCGCTGGCGGGGTAGGCGTGGCGGAGGGGCGTGACCGGCTGTACGGCGACCTGGCGTGGCTGTGGCCGATCCTGAGCCCGCAGGAGGAGTACGCCGATGAGGCGCAGTACTGGCTGCGGCAGCTACGCTCGCGGCTGCCTGCGGGCCGCGGGCGGCACGGCGGACGGCGGCGCGTGCTGGAGCTCGGCTGCGGCGGCGGGCACTTCCTGCACCAACTTGTCCCGGAGTACGATGCGGTCGCCGTCGACCTGTCGGACGCGATGCTGGAGCACTCGCGGCGGCTGAACCCGGGCGTTGCGCACCACGTGGGCGACATGCGGACGGTGCGGCTGGGCGAGACGTTCGACGCGGTGCTCATCCACGACGCCATAGACTACATGCTTACGGAGGACGACCTGCGGGCGGCGTTCGCGACGGCGCGGGCGCACCTGCGCCCCGGCGGGCTGCTCATCGTGACGCCGGACCACTACGCCGACACGTTCACCTCGCCCTACGTCGATGACGAGACCAAGTCGGACGGCGAGACGACGCTGACGTACGTGGAGTACTCGGTGCAGCTTGACCCCAACGACACTCGCGTTGAGACGGTCTACACCTACTACATCGTGCGGGGCGGCGAGCTGCGGGTGGAGTTCGACCGGCACACGACGGGGCTGTTCCCGGTCGCGACGTGGGAGCGCGTGCTGGCTGAGGCGGGGTTTGACGTGGAGCGGACGGACTATCCCGTGGGCGAGGACGGTAAGGGGATGTACCTTTGGGTGTGCGAGTTGCGGGCGGGGTAGACAGCGGTTCACCCTTCGATTTCCCTCAGGATGAACGGGGGCGGGGTTCCCCCGCCTTCGCGGGGGCAGGCTCTGCCTTCGCAGGAACGACGGAGGGTCACTCGGCGTGGCGGCGTTGGAGGACGAAGGCCACGAGGATGCCGACCGGGATGGCGAGGAGGATGAGGCCGATGATGAGGACCATGGCGCCGGCGTCGAGGCCGATGAGGTGGTCGAGGCGGTCGGCCACCCAGCGCAGCAGGGTAGGGTCGCCGGGGGCCTCGTGGTGGAGCGGAATCACGGCGGGCCGGGCCTAGCCGGCGGCCGGGGCGGCGCTCGTTTGGACGGGCTGGTACTTCACGGAGTACCGGCGCTCCTGGATGAGCATCGACATGACGGCGGCGAAGAGCAGCAGACCCGCCGAGGCGGCGAAGGGCACGTCGTAGGAGCCGGTGATGTCGCGCATGATGCCGCCGAACTGGATGCCTATCGAGCCGCCTATCTGGTGGGAGAGGAAGATCATCCCGCTGAGGGTGCCCACCTTCTTCAGCCCGTAGATGTCGGCCGTCAGCCCCGTTGTGAGCGGGACGGTGGCGATCCACGACGAGCCTCCGACGATGGCAAAGATCCACAGGCCCCACTGGCCGGGCAGGGTCAGGAGCAGGACGTAGCCCACTCCCCTGAAGAAGTAGACCAGTCCCAGGAGCGTCTTGTTGCCCAGCTTGTCGGCGATGGGGCCTACGATGATGACGCCGATGGTGTTCATGGCGCTCAGCACGCCGAAGGCCGTCGCCGCGGTGGCGGGCGAGAACCCGCTCTCGACGGCGTTGGGGACGAAGTGGAAGGCCATGATGAGGGTGGTGAACCCGCAAACGAAGTACGTCGCGCAGAGCTGCCACATGGGCCAAGAGCGGAAGGCGTGCCGCCACTGGTCGACTTCCAACGGACCGACGGGGCGCTGTCTCCGCGGGCCGGTGCTGCTGGGGGCCGCGTCGCCGTCGGGCTGCAGCCCCATGTCCGCGGGGCTGTTGCGCAGCACGAGGAAGGCGACGGGCAAGACCAGGACGAGGATCATGGACCCCAGGATGGCCCAGCTCAGCCGCCAGTCGAGAAGCTCGATGAGGTAGGTGGTGAACGGGACGAGAATGAGCCCGCCCACGGACGCGCCCGCGGCGGTGATGCCGATGGCTGTCGCGCGCTTGCGCTGGAACCACTTGGAGACGATGACGGCGCCGGTGGTGATAGAGCCGGCGGACATGGCGACGGCCATGACGATGCCGAAAATGAAGATGAAATAGGCGATGTGGAAGGTGAACGCGAGCAAGAGCGCCGTAATGCCGATGACGGTTGCGCCGTAGAGGATCAGCTTTCGGCCGCCGACACGGTCGTACAGGTTGCCGAGGATGGGCTGGCTGACGCCGTTGAGGAGAATGCCCAGGGCGGCGGCGAAGGAGATGATGCTCCGGCTCCAGTTGAACTCCTCGCTCATGGGGAGGACGAAGACTCCGACGCCGTTTCTGGCGCCCATGGTCATCATAATGACGAAAAACGAGGCGGCGACGATGAACCAGCCATAGAAGATGCCGGAGCGTTTTGTGGTTTCCATCAATTGCTCTTTCAGGGGGGGTGGCCGAACTTGTGCAGCCTATCACGAGTTGGTAAATCTTTACAATCTGTCCATATTCCGGCACATTCCGTTGGCAAACAGTGGGTTTTCGTTTTTGGTTGTCGCCTCATGTCAGAAAATGCGTAGCGGCATGGCTACAACTGGCAGAAAAGGCTCCAGCGGGTGGTTGACAGCCCCAAAACACCCCTGTACGCTTGCCCGAACTCCCAAGCCCAAATGCGGCTTTGCATCGTTTGGCGTCGTTATGCCTGCAAGAGCCGCACCCAAGCCGCAGGAGGCTTATTGTGAACCGGACCAACGAAACGGATATCCGGGTCAGCGTCAGGAACCTTTGGAAGATCTTCGGTGAAGGGGTCGGTCCAGACTTCCCTGAGAAGATTGAGGGCCTGAGCAAGACTGAGGCCCAAGCTGCCCACAACTGCGTGGTCGCGTTGCAGGACGTCAACTTCGACGTTGCTGACGGCGAGACCTTCGTGGTCATGGGGCTCTCCGGCAGTGGCAAGTCGACGCTGGTGCGGTGCGTGAACCGGCTCATCGAGCCCACCATCGGGTCCGTCAGCATCGACGACGAGGACGTGCTGGGTTATTCGGAGCTGGAGCTGACGGAGTTCCGCCGCAAGAAGACGGCCATGGTCTTCCAGCAGTTCGGCCTGCTGCCGCACCGCACGGTCCTGGACAACGCGGCCTTCGGTCTTGAGATCCAGGACGTGCCGCATGAGGAGCGAGTTGCACGGGCGATGGTCGTGCTGGACATGGTGGGCCTGAAGGGCTGGGAATTCTACCGGCCCTCGGCGCTGTCCGGCGGCATGCAGCAGCGTGTGGGCCTCGCCCGCGCCCTGACGTCGGACCCGCAGATCATGCTGATGGACGAGCCGTTCAGCGCGCTGGACCCGCTCATCCGCAGGGATATGCAGAACGAGCTGATCCGCATCCAGGAGACCATGCGCAAGACCACCATCTTCATCACCCACGACCTGACGGAGGCGGTGAAGCTGGGCACGCGCATCGCGATCATGCGCGACGGCGCGATCATCCAACTCGGAACGCCCGAGGAGATCGTGTCCAACCCGGTGGACGACTACGTGGCGGAGTTCACCCGCGACGTCCGGCCATCGACGGTGCTGACGGTCGGCTACCTCATGGAGAAACAGTCAGACGGCTCAGTCGTGGAGACGCCGGCCCCGGCGGGCATGGCTATCGGGGCCGAACTGGTGGCCGGGCAGACGGTGGACGAGGCGCTCGCGGAGCAGTGGTCCACGTCTGGCAAGCTGGCGGTCAAGGACGAGGCGGGCACGCTGCTGGGCGTCATCGACCGCGAGGCACTGCTGCAGGCTGCCTTCGAGCAGCCGTCGTTCGAGAAGAACGGCAACGGGACATATGCCGGCACCACGAACGGGGCCGGCGGGCAGGCGCCCGCAATGGAGGCCCAATTGCCGACGGCGGAGGAATTGCGCCTGCGCCAGGGTCAGATGGGGGTATTCTCCCGGCTCAACACGCCAACCATCATTGTGCTGACGTTGCTGATGCTCTCAGGCCTGACGGCGGCGCTGCTTTACTTCATTGGGCCGGGGGAGGCATTCCCTGTGGACTGGGGCCCCGGCATTGCGTCAACCGTTGACGACTCCATCCGGTGGACCACGCGCACGTACGCGCCATTCCTGGACGCCATCTCCGACACGGTGCTGCGCATGCTATTGGTGCTGGAGTACTTCCTTCTGTGGCTCCCGTGGCTGACGGTTGTGGCCGCGATGGGGCTGCTGGCATGGCGGACGGTGAACGGCAAGATCGCGCTGTTCGCGATGGTGTCCCTGGTCGCCATGGGCCTGGTGGGGTACTGGGAGAGCGCAATGGAGACGGTGGCGCTGATCATCGTTGCGGTCATCCTCTCCATCGCCATCGCCATTCCCATAGGCATTCTGGCGGCCCGCAGCAACCTGGTGGACGGCATGATCCGGCCGGTGCTGGACCTCATGCAGACGATGCCGGCGTACGTGTACCTGGTGCCGGGCATCATGCTCTTCGGCATCGGCAACGTGCCGGCCATTTTCGCAACGGTAATCTACGCCGTGCCTCCGGCCATCCGGCTCACCAACCTGGGAATCAGGCAGGTGACGCCGCAGGTGGTGGAGGCGGCGCAGTCCTTCGGAACCACGCGGCGGCAGCTGCTGCTGAAGGTGCAGTTGCCCATGGCAATCCCCACCATCATGGCGGGGGTGAACCAGACCATCATGATGGCCCTGGCTATGGTGGTGGTGGCGTCGCTGGTGGGGGCCGGCGGACTGGGTGAGGACGTGCTTCGCGCACTGAACCGCTTCAAGCCGGGTGAGGCGCTCCTGGGTGGTCTGGCCATCGTGGCCCTAGCCATCATCGTGGACCGGATCACCCAGGCGTGGGCGCAGGAGCGGCAAGCGGCGCTCAGCACGGAAGCCAAGTAGATGATACGGCAGGTCAGTTACTTTCAGGAAAAGGAAGAAAGGGGGGACACAGGTATGAGGACGACGAGTTGGAAGGGAGCGCTGATTCTTCTCAGCCTCGCCATGGTGCTGCTGTTCGCGGTGGCATGCGGCGACGACGAGGACGATGCGGCTACGCCCGCGACAACAACGACCACGACGACGACCACGGCGCCGGCGCCCCCAGCCGATGACGCGATGATGGAGAAGCCGACGCTCATCTTCTCCGACCTGGACTGGGTCAGCGCACAGATCCAGAACGCCATCGCGCGCAAGATCCTTGAGGACGGCTACGACTACCAGACGGACGCCGTCTTCGGCGGCACGGTGCCTCTGATGGAGGCCCTGACCCGCGGCGACACGAACATCACGATGGAGATCTGGCTGCCCAACCAGCAGGAGGCCTACGACACGGCCATTGCAGAGGGCACCATCACATCAGTGGGCAACAGCCTGGAGGACAACTGGCAGTCCGCGTTCATCATCCCCAACTACACCGCGGAGGCCAACCCGGGGCTGAGGTCCGTTGAAGACCTGAAGAACCCGGAGTACATGAAGCTCTTTGAGACTCCTGACTCCAAGGGCAAGGCACGGCTGCTCAACTGCATTCCCGGCTGGGAGTGCGAGGGCATCAACCTGTCCAAGGTGGAGAACTACGGTCTCTCGGACTTCGTGGAGCCGGTGAACCCGGGCTCCGACACTGCGCTGACCGCAGAGATCCGGTCGGCCTTCGAGCAGCAGGAAGACGTGCTCTTCTACTACTGGGGCCCCACGGTGCTCACCCACGAGTTGGACACCCAGCTGGGTGGGTACACCGTTCTTGAAGAGGCAGCCCACACCGACGCGTGCTTTGAGACCGACTTCACGTGCTCCTACCCGGTCTCCCAGGTCCTGATCGTCATGCGGTCAGACCTGGCCGACAAGGCGCCCGACGTGCTGGAATTCTTCCAGAAGTGGGACTTCAACGCGGGCAACCAGCTTGCGGCAGAGGGCTACCTGAACGAGTCGGACGCGGACTACCCGGAAGTGGCCGACTGGTTCCTCGCGAACACCGAGGACTGGAAGAACTGGGTTACCCCGGAGGCGTTGGCAAAGATTGAGGCCGCGATAGCAGCGGGCTAACGTCCTCTAACGGCAATTGAATAGTGGCCCCGTCCTCGACGGAGGACGGGGCCACAGCATTTAGAGCAGGGCAATCTCCTTAACACACCATCCCAACAAGCCGTGCTCATAACGGAGAAAGAGGAGTTCTGAAATGACTAGCATACGCTGGACAAAAGCGCTGATTCTCCTGAGCATCGCAGTGGCGTTGCTGTTCGCGGTCGCATGCGGCGGCGACGACGAGGAAGAGGCTGCTGCGCCCGCAACGACGACCACGACGACGGCGCCAGCCGCTGCCGACACATCGGGCGACGCGATGATGGAAGAGAAGCCCACGCTGATCTTCTCCGACCTGGACTGGCCAAGCGCGCAGCTCCAGAACGCCATCGTGCGGCGGATCCTGGAGGACGGCTACGGGTACGAGACGGACGCGATCTTCGGCGGCACGGTGCCGATGATGGAAGCCCTGCGGCGCGGTGACACCAACATCACAATGGAGATCTGGCTGCCCAACCAGCAGGAAGCCTTTGACGAGGCGACCTCAGAGAACACGATCCAGGTCATCGGCAACAGCCTGGAGGACAACTGGCAGTCGGCGTTCGTCATCCCCAACTACACGGCGGAGGCCAACCCCGGCCTGCGGTCCGTCGAGGACCTGAAGGACCCCGCGCACATGGAGCTTTTCATCACGCCAGACTCCAAGGGGAAGGCCCGGTTGATCAACTGCATCCCCGGTTGGGAGTGTGAGGGCGTCAACCAGACAAAGCTCGTGACATATGGCCTTACCGAGCACGTTGAACTGGTCAACCCCGGCTCCGACTCGGCGCTGTCGGCCGAGATCCGGTCCGCCTTCGAGCAGAACGAAGACGTGCTCTTCCACTACTGGGGGCCGACAGTCCTGGCCCACGACCTGCAGACCAAGCTGGGCGGCTACACGATCCTGGAGGAGCCGCCCTACACCGACGAGTGCTGGGCCGGCGACCAGGGCTGCGAGTACCCAACCGCCGAGGTCCTGATCGTGATCCGGACGGAGCTGGCGGGGCAGCAGGACCTGGTGGACCTGCTGACGGCCTGGGACTTCAATGCGGGCAACCAGCTTGCGGTTGAGGGCTACATGAACGAGACTGGCGAAGACTTCGCCGCATCTGCGGACTGGTTCCTCAGGAACACCGAGGAATGGAAGAGCTGGGTGACCCCGGAGGCGCTGGCCAAGGTAGAGGCGGCGCTGGCGGGCTAGTCCCCAATTTCAACCAGAAACCTATGGCCCCGCCTTCCGTTGGGAGGGCGGGGCCATATAATTGTGAGCGATGAAAGAGAAGCAACGAGCACTCCCCCTAATTCTGTTCATGGTCCTCGCTTTCATGATTGCCTCCTGCGGCGGGGCTTCCGGCCGCGTCGTTGTGGACGGGCTGGCGTCGCCGCGGGGTTTGACGGCGCTGGACGACGGTCGGGTGCTGGTCGCAGAGGTGGCCTCGGGCCGGCTGCTCATCGTGGATAGCGAGGGCGGCCTGACTGTGCATGCAGATCTACTGCCACGACTGGCCGACGGGCCCGAGGGCGCACCGGCAGGCGTTTCCGCGGCCGTGGTGGACGGCGGCGTGACGTATTTCATCGTCGGAGAGGCGCGCGCCAAGGGGTTCCGCGAGGTGTACGCGCTGCGGTCCGGCGACGCGCCGCGCGGCATGACGGGGCAGGACGTCATGGGCACCGGACCGACGAGGCCGCTGTTGAACCCGTACGATCTGCTGCAACTGCCCTCCGGCGACCTGCTGGTCAGCGATGCCGGGGCCAACGTGGTCTGGAGGGTAACGCTGGACGGCGAGATCTTCCTGTTCGCCGACACAGGGTCCATCGCGTACGAGACGGCGGACGGCGCGGGGGAAGCGGAGCCTGTGCCCACCGGGATGACCGCCGGGCCTGACGGCGCGGTGTACTTGTCGACGCTCACCGGCGCGCCCTTTCCCAGGGGAGGAGCGAAAGTCTTCCGCATCCTCGACCGGAACGCGGACGGCGACGCGCTGGACCTGGGGGAGACGACGGTGTACGCCGAGGGGTTCACAACGGCGACGGACGTGGCCTTCCTGCGCGACGGGGCGCTGCTGGTGACGGAGTACAGCACGGACATGGCGGCTGTCGCATCGAAGGGCTATGCACGCTCGGCCGAGCACCTGGGCCGGCTGGTGCGGTGGGAGCGCGGCTCGCGGTCGGTCGTGATGGACGGGCTGGTGGCGCCGACGTCGGTCGTGGTGCTCGGCGGGGTGGCGTACGTGAGCGAGGAGTACGCGGGGCGCGTGCGGGCCATCGAGCCGTAGTATCATGGGGCGACCGCCTGCTTTCGCGGCTGAGCCGCTCGGACAGGGGCGGGAACACAATCGAGAGGGGAGAAGCCATGATCGTCCTGATGGTGACCATCAACATCAAGCCGGAGCACAAGGAAGCCTTCATGGAGGAGATGATGGGCGACGCCATCGGCTCCAACCGCGATGAGCCGGGCTGCCTGCGCTTCGACGTGATGCAGGACAACGAGAACCCGAACACCATCCACCTGTACGAGGTGTACACGGACGAGGCGGCGTTGGAGGCGCACCGGCAGGCGCCCCACTACCTGAAGTGGCGCGACGCCGTGGCGGACTGGCGCGACGGGGACGCCATTCGGCGCGTGTGCACCAACGTCTACCCGCCGGACGACGAGTGGCGGTAGGGACGGAATGTAATGCTATGGCGCACAGTACAGCACAGGCACGGTCTTCTTGTCGGCGGGGGCGTAGCCGTTGCAGCGGCGTTTCTAGCGCTGCTAGCCTTTGGCTGTGAACCTGAGCCGGGGCAGGCGCCGAGGGCAGATGAACCCGCGGCCACGTCCGCGCTGCCGCCTGATGCCGGCGTCGCCCCAACGCGATCAGCGCCGGTGGCCAAGCCTGCACCCACAGCGGCCCCCAAACCCACGGCGGCCCCCAAACCAACTCCGGCGGAAGCAGGCAAGTCTCCCATTGACACACCACCTACCGCGGCTCCCGCACCCACGACGGCCCCCACACCCACGGCGGAAGCAAGCAAGTCTCCCATTGACGCACCGCCTACCCCGTTGCCGAAAGCCGATGACCCCTTTGCCAAGTGGAACACCCTGTTGGAGCCGCAGTCGTGGTGGAGGGAGTCCGAGCCCTATTCATGCCTCTCGCCGCACAAGGAGACATCGCTCTGGATAGATGAAGGAATGACGGATCTCGGCGGAGCCGACGCGCTGTCGCTCATTCGCTACTTCGGCAACGGCAGCTATCTACGGTACGGCTACATGGGCTTTGAGGGTTGCTCCCCCATCGGAAAGTACCCCGACAGGACGCACCTGGACCCGCCGGCGGACCCCGCGTACTACTCTCTGGAAAACTTGAACATAACCGTTGACATTGTCCGCGTAGCCCCGGACGCCCCTGGGTGGAGTGAGGACGACGGTGCGCGGGAGACCATGTCCCTAGAGGAGGCGGTGGACATCTTGAACGAGAACGTTGCCGCCTACTACACCAAGATATCGCAGGGCAAGCTCCGCATGCGGTTCCTTGAGGGCATCGAATTTGCGCTGGAGGGCGTAGGGTCGCCACAGGACGTGGAGGAGCAGCACATGCGCGTCACCGGACTGCGTGACTGCCGCGGTGATGCGGGGCAGAGTCAGCAATGCAGCTACGGGGCGCTGGGCGGCATCAACCGGCTGCTGCTGACGGACGTGACGGCCGATACCGGCGGCTTTGCGTACAACGGCAGCGCTCAGTTCGGCTTGGTGAGTCTGCGCAAGGCCAATATGGAGGTGCTGGTCCATGAGATCGGCCACGGGTGGATGCAATGGCCGCACTCCTACGCGGAGGTGCTCTGGAAACCCAATGGGCCTGACGGCGACGTCGATGCGCCCAACTCGTACAGCAACGCCCTGGACTTCATGTCAGGTCTTGCCCTGTGGCCCGTCCCGGGCTGGCACCAGGACATGCCGTCCACCCTGGCAATCAATCGCTACGCCGCAGGGTGGATCGACCCGGAGGAGGTAGCCCTGCACTTGAACGACAACGCGACGTATACCCTGCGCCCTCCAAGGCAGGGAGGCCACCAGTTCCTGGTCATCTCCTCCGGGCGGACCGGCGCCTTCACCACCCTGGAAGTGCTGGACGAGCGAAACCCCGTTTACATTGAAGACGTGCCCAAGGTGTTCGACCCCAAGGCCTCCGGTGGCGAGCGGCGATACCGCTACCAGGGGGTCTTCGTCAGCCGCTATGACCAGTCAACCGGCACGGGAGCGCAGGCTCGCTTTGGTCCGGCACTGTACGACACAAGGAACCCCGACTATGAGACGGACGTGGGCTGGGGCCGCGACGATTACTCCGTGATACCAGACGGAGAGGCGCGGGACATTGGCGGCGGGGTGCGGGTGGAGGTGTCGCGCAATGGGGACGGCAGCTACACGGTCGCAGTGACCGGCGGCCGGGTTGCGTCCTTTGCGCCGTGGTGCACAGTCATCTGGTTTGCGCCCGGCGAGTACGACACTGGCTGCGCGCTGGATGTCTCCGGTTGAGCGGTGCACGAAAGGCTGCTGCCCAATCCGTCGGGAGACCTCCTTCGTCAGGCTCAGGACGGAGTCAGGGCGAACGGAGCAATGCAAACGGGGCGGCGCGTGTGCGCCGCCCCGTTCGTCTTGTCCGACTCAGAAGTTGTTCGGGGCTACTCCCAGACGCCTACGGCACAGCCGCAGCCGGTGCCGGCGGGGGTGCGGTAGCCGGGCTCGTAGCAGATGGTCTCCATCCTCGTGTCGCCCATTGCGCCGGCGACCGCGACCCAGTTCAGGGTCTCGGTGGTGGCGGACTGCAGGCGGACGCGCGGAAGGGAAGTGAGGATCTCGGGGTCCGCCGCCTCCATGCCCTTGATGGCGAGACGGTCAAGCTCCTCGTCGACGACGAAGTGGCTGAGGCCGCCGGTGCAGGCGAAGGCCACGGTCTTGTCGGTGTCCCATTCCTCAATGGCCTTGCGGACGGCGCGGCCGAGCGCGAAGGCGCGGCGCGGGCTGATCCAGTTGGGTGGGTAGCAGGTGTTGATGGAGATGGGGAGGATGGGGGGCGTCTTGCCGTCGAACCAGCGTGCCACTGCGAAGCCGTAGGCGTGCGGCAGGCCGAAGGGCCGCGGCTGGGTCGTTCGCGAGTGGTCGAGGTACCAGGTGGCGGGGCCGATGGTCCCGCCGTAGGACTCCTTGACGTAGCGGGAGTGGGACACGTCAAAGTCCTGGTCCATGAGGGACTCGATGACGTGGAGGCCGAGGTCTGACGGCACGGGGTGGTCGTACTCGCGGGTGCCGTAGGCCAACGAGGACATCCTGCGGGCCTCGCTCATGTCGGGCGTGACGGTGCGGGGGAGGACCTTGATGGTGTCGCCCCAGTAGACGTTGATGGACGGCATGTTGTCGTCGAAGAAGAACTCGCTCTGGTCGTCGCCGAACATGACGACGATGTCCGGGTTGACGTTTGCGAACCGCGTCTGCAGGTCGTCCAGACCCTTCTGGATGTTGGCGACCCTGTCGGTGAAGGTCTCGACGTTGGAAACATCGGCGATGCCGGGGTCGGCGTCGGCGAGGAGCTCGTCGTACGTGACGCGCCTGCCGTTGGGCGGCTGCACGAGCTCGCGATTGCGCAGGTCGTTCTGCGCGTGGACAGCCCAGAGCTCTCCGGTAAGGCTCATCAGCGGGCTGTGGGACGAGGCAAACCCTCCTACAATCTTGGCCATAACTATCCTCCTTAACTCCAATAGGCCGCTGTGTGCGGGGAGGATACTCCCGCTTTCATGGGATGTCCACACCCTTGCGGAAAAAAGATGAGGCGGTACGCCATTCGTGCGGAATCGTGCGCAGGTCAGGGGGTTGCGGCAGGCGCCTCGTCTACAGCCCGAATGGGAAGTGCGCGAGAAACGCCGGGGAGCCGACCTCATCGTGGAGCATGCGCGTCAGGAGCTTGCCGCTCTTCCAGAGGGGCTTGCCCCGCAGGGTGACGATGCCAAACTCGCGGCCGGGCACCGCGCCCTCGAGCGAGACGATGTTCAGACGGGACTCGTCCCACGGGTCGATGGTGTAGCGTGGCCCGATGGAGATGCCCAGCCCGAGTGCGACGTAGGTCTTCACGCTGGTCACGCTGTCCAAGGTGAGCACCGACTTGAAGCGAATGCGTTCTCTGCGATAGCGGTCGAGGGAGTCCCGTTCCGTCTGGAAGCCGCGACGCCAGCTGACGAAGGGCCACTCCGCGATCTTGTCGAGCGTGATGTCGTCGTCCTCGGAGAGGGGGTGCCCCAGCGGGGTCACCAGGGCTGTATACGAGGTGAAGAGGGGGTCAAAGGAGAAGATGCGGGGGATGTCGCCCCTCGACACCAGGCCAAAGTCCGCCTCGCCGTTCTCCACCATGTGGAGCACGGCCGGCTTGGTGCCCGTCAGCAGGTCGAGGGGAATGTTGGGGTGGTGGATGCCCGCGGCCTGCACAAGGTAGGGCAGCACGTGCACGGTGAAGTCGTGGGTAGATGCGATGGTGACGGTGCTCTCCTCCACGAGGCCGGGGTCGTTGGGGGAAAGCTCCAGCAGGTCTCGGACGAGGGGCGCCGCCCGCTTGGCGAAGGCTGCACCGAACTGGGTGAGCTGGATGGGGCGCTTGCCGCGGTAGACAAGGGGCTCGCCCATCTCGGTTTCGAGGGACGCGAGGTGGCGGCTGGCGGCCGGCTGGCTGATGCCGACGTGGTTGGCCGCCTTGGAGACGCTGCCAAGATCCGCGATGGCGCACAATACCTGGAGTGATTTCAGATCCATGCTTTTCCGTTCTTCGACGGCTTGCGCGTGGGCCGGGTTGACAACGGCTGGGTTGCAACAGCGTAGACGCAGGTCGTCACTGAGCATTCGCTTTTGGATGGTTATAACGTTTGTGGATATTATTACATGACACAGTATCCTTGACAAGGCATTAACGCGGGCGCAAACTGAGCTATCTCTTCCGAAGGCATGTTTGCGGGAGACCAAAAAGCCCCCCTGGTACTAATCCCCCGGTTCTCACCGGGGGATTAGTAGTTTCAGGGATGAGGCTGCGCCGGACGGCAGGTGTAGGCTAGCCCTGGTCCACGAGGCCGATGGTGGCCGTGATGCAGGGCTCGTCGCCGAGGGCGACGGTGGTGTGGCCCTTGCCCGTCGTGTCCTCTACGAGGCGGGCGTCGCCCTGGCGGAAGACCTTGGTGGAGCCGTGCTCAAAGCCGATCTGCAGCGACCCGGAGAGGATGATGACGAACTGGCGCTGGGGCGCCGGGTGCCAGTCCTGCAGCACGCCGGGGGCTCGCGAGCCGAAGCGGATCTGCGTGACGTCGATGCCCTTGGTCCAGTCGGGCATGGCGTCGAGGTCAATCTCCTCCCAGGTTGCCACCCCGTCGTCGCCGGTGTACATGCGGTAGGTGCCCATACGTGTGCCTCCGGTTGTGGTTTGATTTGTTCTTCGCTCAACTCGCGTTGGGGGCGGCGCGCGCCTACCCCTGCTGCTTCTCCTTGAGGGCGCGGTAGACCTTTCCCGCCGTGATGGGGAGGTCCTTGATGCGGACGCCGACCGCGTCCTCGACGGCGTTGGCGATGGCGGCGGCGACGGGGATGACGGAGTTCTCGCCGATGCTCTTGACGTTGTAGGGGCCGACGCCGCTCTCGGACTCCACCAGCACTGTGCGCATCTCCGGCAGGTCGTTGATGGTGGGGATCTTGTAGTCGCCGAATGAGAGGGTCGTCACGCGGCCGTCCTCCACCTGCAACTCCTCCATCAGCGCGTAGCCGATGCCCTGCATTGCGCCGCCGTTCACCTGGCCCTGGTGGCCGATGGGGTTCACGATCTGACCTACGTCGTGGGCGGAGGAAAGGCGCAGGAGCTTGACCTGCCCCGTCTCCGGGTCGACGGAGACCTCCGCGATTTGCGCGACGTAGGCCGTGACGGGCGGCAGGGCAGTGTCCTGGAACTCGGCGTAGCCGGTCACTGAGCGGCCGTCCCGCTGCAGAAGCTCCGGCCAAGCGTGGCTCTCACCCGTCGAGCGGACCCGGACGGCGCCGTCGGAGAAGGAGAGGCGGTCGGCGGGCACGCCGAGAGCCTCGGCGGCGGCTTGGAGAAGCTCGCCCTTGACCTCCTGCGCGGCGGCGTAGGCGACCTGCGTGCCGATGCGCGTGACGCGGCTGCCTCCGACGCCCGAGTCGAAGCTGACGGCGCCAGTGTTCCAAGCGCCGATGTGCATCCGGTCGACCGTCAGGCCGAGCTCCTCGCCAATTACCTGCATCTCGAGCGTGTAGCTGCCGGTGCCCTGCTCGAAGATGGGCGTCGAGAGCTCAGCGGTGCCGTCGGGGTTGAGGGTGACGGAGAGGTGCGAGTGCCCGCCGCCGGGAGGGCGGTCGCCGATGGCGATGCCGCGGCCGATGTTGGGGGCCTTCGCCGTGCCGTACTCAGCGGCCTCGGCGGCCGCCTCGAGGGTCTCGCGGATGTTGACGCCCTGGAAGGTGTGGTTGAGGGAGTCTGAATCGCCGGGATTGACGACATTCGCGCGACGGACGTCGAGGGGGTCGAGGCCGAGTTCGCGCGCGACCATGTCAAGCTGCGACTCCATGGCGAAGGCGGCCTGGGGCTCGCCGGGGCCGCGCATGTGGCCGCAGGGGACGTTGTTTGTGTAGACCTGAATGCCCTCCACCTTCACGTTGGGCGTCCGGTAGGGGCCTCCGGCGTGGGAAAAGCCCATGAGGTTGACGCCGGGCTTGTACGCGCCGTACGCGCCGCTGTCGAAGACACCGCGGACGTGGTGGGCGACCATCGTGCCGTCGCGCTTGACGCCGGTGCGCACCTGCATGACGGCGGCGTGGCGGGGGTTGGCCGCCATGAACTCGTCGAGGTAGTCCATGACCATCTTGACGGGGCGGCCGCTGGCCCTGGCGAGGTAGTAGCAGAGCGGGATCTCCATAGGCGAGCCCTTGCCGCCGAAGTCTCCGCCGATGGCGGCGAAGTTGACCTGAATCTCGTCCTGCGCGATGCCGATGGCGTCGGCGAGCTGCTGACGCAGGTTGTAGGGCGTCTTGTTGGAGGCCCAGACCTGCGCGACGCCGTCGCCGTCGATCCAGACGACGCAGGAGTGGGACTCCAAGTAGGCCTGGTGCTGACGCGGCACCTGGAAGGTGTTCTCCACGATGACGTCGGCCTCGGCGAAGCCCGCCTCGATATCGCCCTTGTTCCAGACGCTGTGGATGAAGACGTTGGACGGCTTCTCCGGCGGCTGCGGGTAGCCGACGTAGCTCATCATGTCCGGATGGATGAGGGGCGCTCCGTCCTGCATGGCCTCGACGGGGTCGAGCTGAGCGGGCAGCTCCTCGTACTCGATCTCGATGAGGTCAAGGGCGGCTTGGGCGATGTCCTCATCCTCGGCGGCGACGGCGGCCACGCGCTCGCCGGCGAACCGGGCGTGATCCCATGCGAGGACGGGCACGTCGCGCAGGCGCCGGCCGAAGAGGACGCCGCGGACGTCATCGCCGGTCAGGACGGCGTAGACGCCGGGGAGCGCTCGCGCGGCGGAGGTGTCGATACTGACGATGCGGGCGTGCGGGTACGGGCTGCGGAGGGACTTGCCCCAGAGGGCGCCGGGGAGGTTCACGTCGGCCGAGTACTTGGCCTGTCCGGTGACCTTCTCCGGGCCGTCAACGCGGCCCAGCGGTTGCCCAAAGACATGGTATGTCGTGGTCATGGCTGTTCCCCTTGTCAGCGGAATGGCCCTTCGATTTCCCTCAGGGCGAACGGCGGCGACTAGCTCCCCTTGTCAGTCGCGCGTAGCTACGTTAGTATGCTGTCTGACCACGCGCAAGGATACCAGATGACTACGCTCGACGCATCCCACACGGTACGGCTGACGGTCAACGGCGAGGCCCGCGAGGTGTCGGTGCCGGCGCGCCGGACACTCGTCGACATGCTGCGCTACGACCTCGACCTGACGGGGACGAAGGAGGCGTGCAGCGTGGGCGTGTGCGGCGCGTGCACGGTGCTGCTCGACGGCGAGATTACGGCGTCGTGCATCACGCTCGCGGTGCAGGCGGACGGCGCGGACGTCACAACAATCGAGGGCATCGCACAGGGCGGCGAGCTGCACCCTGTGCAGCAGAGCTTCATCGACCACGGCGGCTTCCAGTGCGGCATCTGCACCTCGGGGCAGATCGTGGCCGCGAAGTCGCTGCTGGACGCCAATCCGTCGCCCACCGAGGAGCAGGTGAAGGCGTGGATGATGGGCAACCTTTGCCGCTGCACGGGCTACTACCAGATCCTGGAGTCCATCATGAAGGCGGCGCGGTAACATGCGGGACTTCATCTACCACGCGCCGACATCGCTGGACGAGGCTCTCTCGCTGCTGGAGCAGTACGGCGAGGACGCCCGCCCCATCGCCGGCGGCACGGCGATGGTCAACCTGTTGAAGCAAAACCTGGTGTTCGCGGACCACCTTGTCGGCCTCGGCAAGGTGCCGGGGCTGCGGGGCATCAGCCGGAGCAACGGCGACCTGCGCATCGGGGCGCTGACGAAGCACCGCGAGGTGGAGCACAGCGCGGACGTCGCGTCGGCGGCGCCACTGCTCGCGGAAACGTACATCCGCGTAGCGACGGTGCGCATTCGGAACATGGCGACCGTCGGGGGCGGGCTGACGCACGCCGACCCGGCGCAGGACCCGCCGCCCGCGCTGATGGCGCTCGGCGCGCGCGTCGTGCTGGCGTCGCCGGGCGGCACGCGGGAGCTGCCGGTGGAGGACCTCTTTGTCGACTACTACGAGACGGCGCTGCAGCCGGGGGAGCTGTTGACCGAGGTCATCGTGCCCGCGCAGGCGGCGGACGCGCGGGGCGTGTACCTGAAGTTCCTGCCGCGCACGGAGGACGACTACGCGACGGTCGCGGTCGCGGCACTGGCGCGGGTGAAGGACGGCGTGTGCGCGGACGTACGCGTCGCGCTGGGGGCCGTCGCGCCGACGCCGGTGCGCGCCACGGCGGTCGAGGCGGCGCTCGAGGGGCAGTCGGTGACGGCGGACGCCGTCCGCTCGGCGGCTGAGGCCGTCGCGGGGCAGGTGGACCCGCTGGCCGACTTCCGCGGCTCGGCCGAGTACAAGCGCGACATGGCCGTGGTGTTCACCCGGCGGGCGCTGGAGCAGGCGCTGGGACTCGGCCAGTGAAGTTTTCCTACGACGTCACCGTCGACGCGCCGCAAGAGCGCGTGTGGGCCATCCTCTCCGACGTACCTCAAGCCGCGTCGCTGATGCCGGGTGTGGAGTCCGTCGAGCAGCAGCCGGACGGGACGTACACCGGCGCGGTGCGTGTGCGCGTCGGCCCCATCGGCTTCACCCTGACGGGCCGCGTAGAAGTCGACCAGGACCGGGACGCGGGCACGTGGCGGCTGCGGGCGCGGGCCGACGACCGGCGGGTCGGCGCGGGAGTGTCGTCGTCGGTGGAGACGTTGATCTCCGAGCCGACGCCGGGGCAGACGCAGATGCGCGTGGGCGCGGACGTCTCGTTCTCGGGTCGGCTGGGGCAACTTGGGCAGCCGCTGATCAAGAAGAGGGCGGACGACATGGTGCAGGCATTCGCGGAGGGGCTGAAGCGCGCGGTGGCCGCGGGGTGAGGGCGAGGATTTCTCTTTTGCGCGCCGGCTCGCAAAGCAGTTACCATACATTCAAGACACTCTACAACGAACGCAGTCCCTAGGGCCGAATAGGGAGCAGCGATGAAGCAGCAGTTTTCAGCTAGCGTGTGGCAAGAGGGCGATTGGTACATTGCACAGGCCCTTGAAGTTGACGTTGCCAGTCAAGGGAAGAGTGAGGAAGAGGCTTTAGCCAACCTCCAAGACGCGCTCCAATTGCACTTTGCACCGCCTTCTCCAGCACCACTTCCGAACATTCGCCACGTTGAGGTAGATATTGGCGCCACTTAGAGTGACGCCTTATCGTGTCGTAGTGCGTAAGCTCTTAGCTGCCGGATTTTTCCCCACAGGACAAAGCGGTAGCCATGTCAAATTCCAAGGAACCCGCGACAGCCGAGAACGGTCTGTCATAGTGCCTCGGCACAGAGAGATTCCCGTAGGCACGCTAGGGAGTATTCTGCGTCAGGCCGGGCTATCTACTGAAGAGTTCGATTCCCTATAACGGATTCTTCTCAGCTACTTCGGCCGGACGGCGTCGAGGACGGCGCGGCCGGTGGCCTCCCACAGGGTCTCTCCAAAGGCACGACCATATTCCACGTCGTCACCGGTGCGCCGCGTGAGGCGGACGCAGAAGTTGGCGAGGGGCTCTTCCTCGCCGGGGAGCAGGGCGCCGGGGGTGTGGAACTCGAAGGACCAGTCGTCGACCATCATGCGGTAGACGAGCAGCCACCACGCCCAGGGGTCCGTGCTGAAGCGAGGCGGGGGCGTCGGCTGGAACTCCGAGTTGACGAGCGCCCACATCCACGGCTTGTCGTGGATCACGCGCTCGTAGAGCACCTCGTCCATGAGGGGGCCGGCGGGCATTCCGCTGTCTGCCATAGCTTGGGAGGATAGCAAGCGGAGGGTAGGTTCGCAAGGCAGGGGCGGGCGCCGGGAGCCAAGGTCTCACTGGGGTGCGGCTTTGACTGAGGCAGCCCTCCCAGAGAACCCCTGTCAAGCCCCTGAGGTTGACAATATTGGTCAATGTTGGTAATCTCTTGTAGCTTGTGTATATGTAAAACGCTGTGATGGGGAGTAGTAGCGATAGTTCACGCTTCAGAGAGTCGGCGGATGGTGGAAAGCCGATAGCGGTTGGGTCGCGAACTCGCCCCTGAGCGGAGGGTCCCAGGGGTCACCTCTCGTTGTGGTCAGCACTTCCCCGCAAGCGCCATTGTCGGCGTGTCGGAAGCGCGAAGCCGAGGGTGGACAGCCCGGTAGGGCTCTACGGTTGCACCGTTACAGCTGCCTGAGGCGGTCCCCTCGGCGTGCGCAGCGACGCATGACCCATGGGGACAACAAAGGGTGGTACCGCGGGTAGCGATGAGCCCGTCCCTTGTGGACGGGTATTTTTGTTGCCGGGGCGGCGCCCCGGCATCAGGCTGGAGAAGGAACAATGAGGCTGAACGGCGGACAGATGATATGCCAGGCCCTCCTGAACGAGGGTGTCGACACGGTGTTCGGCATCCCCGGCGGGGCCATCATGCCGCTCTACCAGACGCTGCCCCAGTACCCGGGGCTGCGGCACATCCTGGTGCGGCACGAGCAGGGCGCAGCCATGGCGGCCGACGGCTACGGCCGCGTCACCGGCAACGTCGGCGTCTGCTTCGCCACCTCCGGGCCCGGCGCAACAAACATGGTGACTGGCCTGGCCGGCGCGATGATGGACTCGGTGCCCGTCGTGGCCATCACGGGGCAGGTCACGCGGGAGGCCATCGGCAAGGACGCCTTCCAGGAGACGGACGTCACGGGCGTCACGCTGCCGGTGCTGAAGCACAACTACCTGGTCATGACGGCGGCGGAGCTTCCGCGGGTCCTGAAGGAGGCCTTCTACCTGGCCCGCAGCGGCCGGCCCGGCCCGGTGCTGGTGGACGTTCCCAAGGACGTCTTCGTGGAGGAGGCCGAGTTCGAATACCCGGAGACGGTCGAGCTGCCGGGCTACCCGCCGCCCACCTACGGCGACGAGGAGTCGGTCAAGCGCGCGGCGGAACTTATCGCCGAGGCGAAGCGGCCGGTCATCATGGCGGGCCACGGCATCATCATCTCGCAAGCCTACAAGGAACTGCAGGAGTTCGCGGAGAAGGGGCAGTTTCCGGTGTCGACAACGCTGCTGGGCATCAGCTCCTTCAAGACGGACCACGTGCTGAACATCGGCTTGCCGGGGATGCACGGCTCCGCCTTCGCGAGCCACGCCATCAACGACTGCGACCTGCTCATCGGCTTGGGAATGCGCTTCGACGACCGGGTGACCAGCAAGGTGAGCCTCTTCGCGCCTCGGGCCAAGGTGATCCACGTGGACATCGACCCGGCGGAGCTGGGCAAGAACGTGCGGCCCACGGTGGGCATTGTCGGCAACGTCAAGCATGTGCTGGAGCAGTTGACGCCGCTGGTGGAGCGCGCAGACCGGCGCGAGTGGCTGGCGCACATCGACCAGCTGCGGACGAAGCACCCGCTGTGGTTGGAGGACGGCGACAACCAGATCCGCCCGCAGGACGTGATCCAGCAGATCTCCGACATGACGGACGGAAAGGCCATCATCGCCACGGGCGTGGGCCAGCACCAGATGTGGGCCGCGCAGCTCTACAACTTCCAGGAGTACAACAGCTTCATCACCTCCGGCGGCCTGGGCTCGATGGGGTACGAGGTGCCGTCGGCCATGGGCGCGCAGGTAGGGGAGCCGGACCGGGTGGTGTGGACCTTTGCGGGGGACGGCGGCTTCCAGATGACCATGATGGAGCTCGCCACCATGGTGGAGAACCACATCCCTGTGAAGATCGCGCTGATCAACAATTTCTCGCTGGGGATGGTGCGGCAGTGGCAGGACATCTTCTACAACCATGACTACGTGGCCACGCTGTACACGGGCAACCCGGACTTCGTGAAGCTGGCGGAGGCCTTCGGGATGAAGGGCATCCGCGCGACGAAGAAGGACGAGGTGGGCCCGGCGGTGAAGGAGGCCATGGCATGGGACGGCCCGGCGCTGGTGGACTTCCAGGTGGAGATGTCGGAGAACGTGTACCCGTTCATCCCCCCCGGAACCGGCGTGGCCGCGATGGTGGAGGACCCGCGGCTGGTGGAAAGGCGCGCGGTATGACGCAGGACGCGGGAATCAAGCAGCATACGGTGGTCGCGCTGGTGTATGACCGGCCCGGTGTCCTGAACCGGGTGGTCAGCATGGTGCGACGCCGCGCGTTCAACATCAGCAGCTTGGCCGTCGGGCACTCGGAGACGCCGGGGCTGTCGCGGATGACCTTCGTCGTCGAGGGCGACGACACGCTGCTGACGCAGGTGATGAACCAGCTCCGTAAGCTGGTGGACGTGGTGCGGGTGTCCGACCTGAACCGCGAGAACACGGTGTTCCGCGAGCTGTGCATGCTGCGGGTGAAGGCCGACGCCGAGACCCGCAACGAGATCATGCAGATCGCCAACATCTTTCGTGCGAACATCGTCGACGTGGCGCACGACTCGCTGGTCGTCGAGATCACGGGGGACGAGGACAAGGTGGAGTCCCTGGAGCTGCTGATGCGGAAGTTTGGGGTGCTGGAGATCATGCGCAGCGGCCGGTTGGCCATGGTGCGCGGGACCCACTACACCGAGTCGCCCGCGGACGCGGCGCCCACGTGGGGGCTCAACGGCGGCGCTCGGGACCAGACGGCGACCGAGCCGTCGCAGCCCGCGGCGGTCCTGCCCCCGGGGTAGGCCGAGGCGGAGCATATCGAAAACTGGAAGGGGAAAACGGCATGGCCCAGATGTACTACGAAAAGGATGCGGACCTCTCCCTGCTGGCGGACAAGACCATCGGGATCATCGGCTACGGCAGCCAGGGACACGCCCACGCGTTGAACCTGAAGGACAACGGCCTGAACGTCATGGTGGGGCTGTACAAGGGCAGCAACTCCTGGAGCAAGGCGGAAGAGGCCGGACTGGAGGTCGCCGAGGTGGCGGAGGTCGCGCAGAAGGCCGACGTCATGATGGTGCTGGTGCCGGACATGCGGCAGCGGGACGTCTACAACGAGTCGATCGCGCCGTACCTGGACTCGTCCAAGGCGCTGATGTTTGCCCACGGGTTCAGCATCCACTTCAAGATGATCGTACCGCCGCCGGACGTGGACGTGATGATGATCGCGCCCAAGGCGCCGGGTCACCGGATGCGCGAGATCTTCACCCGCGGCATGGGCGTGCCGTCGTTGCTGGCCGTCTACCAGGACGCTTCGGGCAAGGCCCGGGACCTCGGACTGGCCTACGGCGCGGGCGTTGGCTCGGGCCGCGCGGGCATCCTCGAGACGACGTTCAAGGAGGAGACGGAGACGGACCTCTTCGGCGAGCAGTCCGTGCTGTGCGGCGGGATCACATCGCTGATCCGGAACGCCTTTGAGACGCTGGTCGAGGCCGGGTACCAGCCGGAGGTCGCCTACTTCGAGTGCATGCACGAGGTGAAGCTCATTGTGGACCTGCTCTATCAGGGCGGCATGGGCTACATGCGCTACTCCGTCAGCGACACCGCCGAGTACGGCGACTACAGCCGCGGCTCGCGGGTGATCGACGAGCACGTGCGGGAGTCGATGCAGACCGTGCTCAAGGAAATCCAGAGCGGCGAGTTCGCCCGCGAGTGGATCGCGGAGAACGACGAGGGGCTGCAGCGGTTCAAGGCTGCGCGGCAGGAGGCGGCGGAGCACCCCATCGAGAAGGTGGGCAAGGAGCTCCGCGACATGATGCCGTGGCTGCAGCAGACCATCTAGCACAGCGGTGCGGGAGCAACAACATGCGTACACAGGAGGGAACCGGCGTAGTTCCCGTCCCGACGGCGTCGGGGCGGGGCTGCGCATTCCTTCGTCCTCGGCCCTGGAGGTAGGTCCGATACACAACCACCGGCATGAGAGAGTACAGAAGGAAGCAGCCATGACTACGAAGGACAACGTTAAGGACCAGGACCGAGTCCGTATCTTCGATACGACTCTCCGGGACGGAGAGCAGGCGGCCGGGGCGGCAATGACGCCCGACGAGAAGTTGGAGATCGCCAAGCAGCTAGAGCGGCTGGGCGTCGACATCATCGAGGCGGGGTTCGCGGCGTCGTCACCGGGCGACATGGAGGCCATCAAGTCCATCGCCCGGGAGGTCAGGGACTCCACGATCTGCTCGCTGGCGCGCGCCAACCCGGACGACATCGATGCGGCGTGGGAGGCGATCAAGGAGGCGGCGCACCCGCGCATCCACACCTTCATCTCCGCCTCTGACGTGCACATGCAGCACCAGCTTCACAAGAACCGGGAAGAGGTCCTGGAGATGGCCGTCGCGGCGGTCAGCCGGGCCAAGAGCTACTGCGAGGACGTAGAGTTCTCCCCCATGGACGCAACCCGCTCCGACCCTGAATTCCTGTACGCCATCATCAGCGCGGCCATCGACGCCGGCGCGACCACCGTCAACATCCCGGACACCGTCGGGTACGCCATCCCGGAGGAGTTCGGGGAGCTGATCCGGAGCATCCGGGAGAACGTGCACAACATCGACAAGGCCATCATCAGCGTCCACTGCCACAATGACCTGGGGCAGGCGGTGGCCAACAGCCTGGCGGCGGTGAAGGCTGGCGCACGGCAGGTGGAAGGGTGCATCAACGGCATCGGCGAGCGAGCGGGGAACACGGCGCTCGAAGAAGTCATCATGAGCATCCGCACCCGCCAGCAGTATTTCGAGACCAATGTGGCCGTGGACACAACGCAGATCTACCCCACGAGCCGCATGGTTAGCGAGGTCACCAACTTCCCGGTGCAGCCAAACAAGGCTATCGTCGGCCTCAACTCATTCCGGCACGCTTCGGGCATCCACCAGGACGGGGTCATCAAGAACAAGACGACCTACGAAATCATGGACCCGAAGAGCGTCGGCTGGTCGGGGGAATCGCTGGTGCTGGCGAAGCTGAGCGGCCGCGCCGGCCTCCGCGCCCGACTGCTCGAGCTGGGCTACGAGCTCGACCGTGAGGATCTGGACCGCGTCTTCGCCGCCTTCAAGGAGCTGGCGGACAAGAAGCGCGAGGTGACCGACCGCGACCTGGAAGCGCTGATGGCGGAGGACCGCCGGGTCGAGGACGAGACGGGCTACCGGGTTGAAGAGGTCTCCATCGAGACGGGCCTGGGCCGCGTCCCCACCGCCACCATCACCATGACGACTCCGCAAGGCGAGACCAAGACGGAACGGACAGAGGGCAACGGCCCGGTAGACGCCGTCTGCAAGGCCGTCGTCGCGGTCATCGGCGTGCGGCCGAGGCTGGAAGACTACACGGTGCGGGCCATCACGGGCGGCCTCGACGCCGTCGGGGACGTGACGGTGCGGTTGCGGCACGAGAACCGCATCTACAGCGGGCGTGCGGCGGACACGGACATCCTGGTCGCCAGCGCGAAGGCGTACACCAACGCGATGAACCGGATGCTGGCGCTGGACGGCACGGAGCCCATGGACAAGATGCCAGGCGTGTAGACCTTGGTTCCAAAACAGACAGTTTGCAGTCCCCTGGGCATCGGTGCCCGGGGGACTGCTGCGTTTAGGACCTGCCGTACCTCTGCAATAGGGAATGCTAGTCATTCTTGCCATAAGCGTGTAAAATCTCCCCAGCCCATTTCCAGTCTAGAAAGTCTTTTGGGGGGAGAAAGGGACAGCATGATTTCGTACGAAGAGAACATGGAACTGATGCGCGTTGGCCCCGGCACGCTCATGGGCGAGCTGATGCGACGCTACTGGATGCCCATCGCGGCCACTGCTGAGCTTGAGGACAACCCCATCAAGCAGATGCGGCTCATGGGCGAGGACCTGGTGTTGTACCGCGCCAAGAACGGCAACCACGGGCTGGTGGACCTGCACTGCCCGCACCGCCGCGCAGACCTGTCGTACGGCATCCAGGACGAGAACGGCCTTCGCTGCAACTACCACGGCTGGCTCTACGACCACACCGGCGCCTGCCTCGAGCAGCCTTTCGAGGAGGTCGCCTACCCGGACGCCCGGTTCAAGGACCGGATCAAGATCAAGGCCTACCCGGTGGTGGACAAGGCCGGCATGCTGTGGGCCTACATGGGACCCGGGCCGACGCCGCTGGTCCCGGACTACGACCGCTTCCACGACAAGGGCTACAAGCAGGTGGTCTTCACAGAGATCCCGTGCCACTGGTTCCCGTGCCAGGAGACCAGCATCGACCCCGTC